>JAAFHQ010000482.1 GCA_013298445.1 Chitinophagales bacterium
ACACCGGTTGAGTGCTGTTTTGCACGTGCAAATCCGCCCATTTCCAGGTGCTGTACGCGATAAAACGATCGGCAGCCAGGGCAGTTGCAGAGAGTTCAATCTCTTTGGTCGAACCATGTGGATACAGCTTCAACACTTCCTCGTGGTCGTTGGGGTAAGCCTCTTTCACCTTTTTGACGTAAGCATCTTCCGTATAAGGCTGACCTTGCATGAATGCCCCTCCGGGGATTTCAGCCGAGTTCCAGCCTAATAACAGGGGCACCATAGCCTGTTGTTTGGCGGCAAAAATTTCCGGGATGGTTTTTGGGTAAAAATAGCCGTCGATCACGGTAGGGAAACCAAAGCGCCGAGATTCGGTGTAGATTTCAAATATTTCGCGGGTGCTCAATTTGCGCAATTCCGCCAGGGTAGGGTAGCCCGCTTTTTTTGCGAATTCCAGGCCGGTTTTTTCCGCCTCGGCTAGGGGAACCGGGAAAAGGGTAGGATTGATCCCTGCTCCACTTTCACCAATGGCACCTGCAATCAGGCCCTTGGAGAGGGGCGAGGCCATTTGGGCACTTACAGAGATGGATCCAGCGGATTCTCCGGCAATGGTTACCTTTTTGGGGTCACCACCAAAAGCAGCAATGTTTTTTTGTACCCACTTCAGGGCAGCACTCTGGTCGAGTAGGCCATAATTTCCAGAAGCTTTGTAGGGCGCTTCAGCACTCAGCTCGGGGTGGGCAAAAAAGCCAAAGATGTTCAAGCGGTAATTCACCGTAACCACTACAATGCCTTTTTTTGCCATACTTTCGCCGTCGTAACGAGGCTCGGAACCATCGCCTGCGACAAACCCACCGCCGTAGAAATAAACCAATACGGGCAGGTTTTTGTCGGTACGTTTGGCGGGCGACCAAACGTTGAGGTAAAGGCAATCTTCACTCAGGCCTTCGGAACGGAATTTCATGTCGCCAAACACAAAACCCTGCACTGCCCGTGGACCAAACTTTTTGGTCATTTTGACTCCAGTCCAAGGCGCCAGTGGCTGCGGGGCTTTCCAACGGAGTTGGCCAACGGGTGGTTTGGCGAATGGAATGCCCAGGTAATATTGCATACCTGTGCGGACATCGTAATTGCCTTCAATGAGGCCGTGTTCTATTTTGGTTTGAACCGGCATGTAGAAGTTGGTTTGTGCCAGCGCTGAAAAGCCCAGCAGCAGTAAGCTGAAAAGGAATAGCGATCGATACATAGGATGTGTTTTGATTTATTGTCACAGAGTGAGACAATAATAGAGATATTTTTAGAAAGAAAAAAGAGCGCGCAAAAAAATAAGGGTACCTGACACCTTATTCATTGCTGGTTTCTGCTTCTTTTTTACCAAAACGCCAATAAATTAAGGCAATAACTACGGCAAGTGATAAAACAATAATCAGCACCCGCCCCGATTTCAACTGCTCCAGCAACCAATTCGTAAAATAATAACCAATCCATCCGTATACGCTCACCCAAATGCTGGTACTCAGTAGGCTGAACAACAAAAAGCGGCGGCTACTCAGTTTGCTCGCTCCAAACAACAAGGGTAAAACAATCCGAAACCCATAAATAAAACGGTAGGATAAAAGCAGAAGTGTGCCATAACGCGCGAGCAAATGATCAATTTTGGCAGCCTTGAGCTGTAGTTTTTCGTTGCGCTCCAGGTAGCGTCGCCCTTGTTTGCGTCCGGTGAGAAAATAAAACCAATCGGTACAAAAAGTACCCAAAAAAAAGGCCGCAATGGCCCCGTACAAATCCACATACCCTGCCTGTGCAGCCTGGATGGCGCTGATGTACACCAACTCGCCTTCCAAAACTGCACCGGCAAAAATGCTCAGGTATGCGACAAGATTCACTTATTTGACTTTGAGCCTTACAATGGGGCAAATCATCTCTTCGAGCGAGATGCCGCCGTGTTGGAAGGTGTTTTTGTAATAGTTGTGGTAGTGGTTGTAATTGTTGGGGTAGAGGAAAAAGATGTCCTCTTTGGCAAAAATGTAGGAAGAGCTCAGGTTAGGGCTGGGCAGACGGGCCTCCTCGGGCTTGCGAATTTCCAGCACATCCTTTTTGTCGTACTGCAGGTTGCGCCCCATTTTGTAGCGCAGGTTGGTGGTGGTTTCCCGGTCTCCCACTACTTTAGAAGGCGTATTCACCCGAATGGTGCCGTGGTCGGTGGTGACGATCAGTTGAATGTCCTTTTCGGCCAATTTTTGCAAAGCCGACCAAAGTGGTGAATTTTTAAACCAGGACAGGGTCAATGATCGGTAGGCCTTTTCATCACCCGCCAATTCCTTCAGTACTTCCATCTCCGTGCGTGCATGCGAGAGCATGTCGATGAAGTTGTACACGATCACGGTGAGGTCGTTTTTGACGTAGTTGAGCACGTTTTCCTGCAACAAGCGCGCCTGGGCTACGCTGGTGATTTTGAGGTAATCGTGTTTGATTTCTTTGCGCAAGGTGCGGCGGATTTGTTCAGCCAGCAGGTCTTTTTCAAAGAGGTTTTTGCCGCCCTCCTCGTTGTCGTTGCGCCACCAATCGGGATGGTGTTTGTCAATTTCGAGGGGCATCATCCCCGCAAAAATGGCGTTGCGGCTGTATTGGGTAGCGGTAGGCAGGATGCTGCAAAAAGTATCTTCATCCTCCACCCGGTACAATTCACTCAATACGGGCTCGATGACTTTCCATTGGTCGAAGCGCAGGTTGTCGAGCAAGAGCACGAAAGTAGGTGTGGTATTGTTGAGCAGCGGGAAAATTTTGCGCCTAAACAGTTGGTGTGACAGCACTGGCCCATCGCTATCGTGTTGTACCCAGTTCAAATAGTTTTTGGTCACGTATTTGGAAAACTCGGTGTTGGCCTGGTTTTTTTGCATGGACAGGATGTCGCCCATCTCGGTGGAATTGGCCTGATCGATTTTGAGCTCCCAGTTGATGATGCGACGGTACACCTCCACCCATTCGTCAAAGTTCAACCCGCTGTTGATCTCCATAAAAATCTGACGAAACTCCTGCTGGTAATCCGAGGAGGTTTTTTCCCGCACCAGGCGGTCGTTGTCGATGATTTTTTTGAGGGAGAGCAGGATTTGGTTGGGATTGACGGGTTTGATGAGGTAGTCGGCAATCTGGGAGCCCAGCGCTTCTTCCATCACCGTTTCCGCCTCGTTTTTGGTGATCATGACCACGGGTAGAGCCGGATTTTCGGCTTTGATGCGGGCCAAGGTTTCCAGACCAGTGATACCGGGCATGCTTTCATCCAAAAACACTACGTCGATGTCGCGATTCTGTTGGCATTCTTCCAAGGCGTCGTGGCCATTGGTGACAGTGATGACCGAGTAGCCTTTTTTTTCCAGAAACAAAATCTGGGGCCGGAGCAGGTCGATTTCGTCATCGGCCCAGAGTATGATGATTTTATCCATGTTGGATTTTTTGGGCCCACGAATGAATTCATGGGTTATGGTTGTTGGTTGTGGGTTCTAAGATTAGATTACACAAAAATCAGTTTTTCTGGCTTATTATTGTTTAGATGGGGTGGGAATTTGAGAATTTAGGGAAAATTTTGATGTGAGTAGAAAGATACCCTATTGATTGTCATTTTTTGAGCCAAAAAATACCCCTTGCCCCACTCCCGATACTTTCCGACCTTTGCCCCAAATTCTTACCATGCCACGCCACAAAATCTTCAATGACCCCGTTTACGGCTTTGTCACGGTGCCTTACGGCATCATTTTCGACCTGATTGAGCACCCTTATTTCCAACGTTTGCGGCGGATCAAGCAGGTTAGTCTTACGCATTACGTGTATCCGGGAGCACTCCACACCCGCTTTCACCATGCATTGGGTGCTTTCCATCTGATGACTCAGGCCATTGAAGTTTTGCGGTTCAAAGGTGCGGAGATCAGTGAAGAAGAAGGCGAGGCGGTACAAATTGCGATTTTGTTGCACGATATCGGGCACGGGCCTTTTTCACATACCCTTGAAAATACCTTGATCAATGTGCATCATGAGCGGCTATCGCAATTGTTTATGCAAAAATTGAACGAAGAGTTCAATGGTGCCTTGAGCCTGGCCATTCGCATTTTTGATGATTCTTATCCCAAAAAATTCTTGCACCAATTGGTCTCCAGCCAGTTGGACATGGACCGGATGGACTACCTGAATCGGGATAGTTTTTTTACGGGGGTGTACGAAGGGGTGATTGGCTACGACCGCATCATCAAGATGTTGGCGGTACACGAGGGCGAATTGGTGGTGGAGGAAAAAGGCATTTATTCGATCGAAAAATTCCTGATTGCCCGGCGGCTGATGTATTGGCAAGTGTATTTGCACAAAACAGTATTATCGGCCGAACAGATGATGATTCAGGCCCTGCGCCGCGCCAAACAAATCGCCAAACAGGGGGTAAAACTCTATTGCCCGCCCAATATGGAGTTGTTCATTTACAACGATTTTGCGGAAGCCGACTTCCTTTCCCGCCGCGATGAACTGCTCGAAGCTTTTGCAGGGCTGGACGATTCAGATATCTCTGCTTCCCTAAAAGGTTGGATGAAAACTGAAGACCGGGTTCTGGCTTTTTTTGCCACTGGATTGGTCAATCGGCGTTTGTTCAAACTGGAACTGGCGGACCAAGCCTTTGAATTAAGCTACATTGAAGATCTGCGCCAACAAATCGAACAATGGTGGCCTGGCCCAGCGGATGAAGCCGCTTATCTCCTGCTGAGTGGCAAAGAAAGCAACCATGCCTACAATCCACAAAGTGAAGAGATCAAAATGTTGTTTAAAAATGGGGTGGCTAAGCCGATGTCGGAGTTGTTGGAGCCGGGGCTGCATTTTAAAAATGTGACGAAGTATTATGTGGGGTACCCGAAGATGGGTTGAGAAGGTTGAAGAGGTTGAGGAAGGTTGGGGCTACCGCGAGCGACGTTGACAATGTCCTCGTCCAGGTCGCTGCGGTAGCCTCAACCTTCTCAACCTCCCTCAACCTTCTCAACCCCTTATTCCAAAAATTCCCAAAAAAACTTGCACAATAAAAACTTTTTGTTTATTTTTGAGCTACAATTAAAACAATATCCTCAAAATGGTTTTTATGGGCAAGGTGAACAAATATCTGAAGAAGAATTGGCTCAAGGTGGCCATTGTGCTGCTTTTGGTATATGGTGCCACGCGTAAAAACCTGAGCTTGCGGATTAACATGAAT
>JAAFHQ010000483.1 GCA_013298445.1 Chitinophagales bacterium
TTTTTCCCAATTGTGGTTCACATTTTGGGTAAAAATTTTGAAAAAAGAAGTTCTGCTCCAAAATCTCAACTATTGCCAAATAGATGTCAAATGAGGCTTGCAGAAAATTGGGCTGAATCAGTTGGAGGTTGTCACCAGAAGTGTGGTATTCGGGATAACTGCCAAAAGGGGAA
This sequence comes from Chitinophagales bacterium, assembly GCA_013298445.1. Taxonomy (GTDB): domain Bacteria; phylum Bacteroidota; class Bacteroidia; order Chitinophagales; family Saprospiraceae; genus Haliscomenobacter. The sequence goes on from JAAFHQ010000483.1 coordinate 174, forward strand.
CGCGTTAAATTGCCAACTGAAAGATTGAATCCTGGCGAGCAAAACTGACGCTCATCATATCCGTAAGGGAAAAAATCGATGACTTCACAAGGGTAGCCGGAATTCCTCAACACATAAGAAACCACCTGATCAATTTCGGAATCACCTCTCCGACTTTTTTTAAAGGTAAATCCACCAGCATCCCCAACCAGAGAAACAACCAGGCCATGTTTAATGTGTTGAACCTTATGTTCATTCAGGGCCAGCCAGGTTATAGAGCCGATGGTTCCTGGAATGAATAAAAATCGATAGGAATACCTGTTTTTTTGTTCCAGGAGTAGTTTGGCCAAAAAGGTCAATAACCCAATTCCGGAAAGGTTGTCATTGGCCAAAGAAGGGTGGCAAATGTGAGCCGAAAAAAGGACTTCTTCTTCCGAGGCACCTGGAATATAAAGTTCACCGTAGGTCAAACTGCCTGCTTCCAATGTTGAATCAATGTAGACCTCGTAATCGCCATCCTGCAGCTCCAGGTATTGATTGTGCGCCATACAAAAACCCCAGTTTTCCTGGTAATAAGAGGTACGGTAAGGGATCAGGTCGGGTTTGTCTGGCAGAGTAAAAAGATGCTTCTTCAATTCCTCCAACCCAAGCACTTGGTGGACAGGAATGCTGTACTGCAGTATATGAAGGTTGTGTTCCTTAAAATCGATGATTTTTTTTCCATTCGGCCCCATAACCCAAGCATCTCGGATGTTCCATTCTTTGGGCACAGTCCAATCGAAAACTGTCGTATTGCTCGGTACTTCGTGTATTTCAATGGGTACATATTCCTGCAAAATACGCAGCGATTGTCTCACTCCATCCCCGGTGATACTTCTACAAATAGGAAATAACCTTTCGGCCAAAGCGTACATCTTCGTACCTATCGAAGTTAAGTTCTCCATGATACTACATTAATGGTTTTTTTCCTGCTGGTTCCATTTCCGGTAAACAGGTTGTACTGATTCCCCTACTAAATAATTTTCGACGCCTTCATTGATTGCTTTGCGATAAATGCCAAGCGCTTCATGGAAAATTTCAACAGTTTGATCAATGTCTTTTTCTTTGTGTGCATAACTCAACACCAGATTTGGCGCAATGACTCCTCCTTTGATCAATTCCTGCAGCAATAAAGTCCGGAAAGGCTGCGAAGGGCGGCCTTGAGCGTCGCGGGTAGAAAAAACCAAACAAACCGGGAATCCGTGTATCCCCACAAAGTCTTGCAAGCCATGATGGGCAATCGATTGATTCAGCCCTTGCCGAAGCCTTTCGCCTTGAACCTGCATGTGCCCAATCACATCTTTTTCTTGGTATTCTTTAACCACTGCAATGAAGGCAGCCAAAGCGTGATTTTCAGCTCCGTGTGTAGTGGACAATAAAAAAACCCTCTCCTTATCGTGGTGCAAACCACCCAGCTCCATAATTTCTCTTTTCCCGGCCAGGGCCGAAATGGCAAAGCCATTGCCCATGGCTTTGCCGAAGGTGGAAAGATCTGGAACGATATTGTAAAGGGTTTGTGCCCCACCGATATGCCAACGAAAACCGGTGATCATTTCATCAAGGATAAATACGGTGCCATTTTCCTTGCACAATTGTTGTACTCCGTGGAGGAACTGTGGGTCAAAGGGGTCGTTTTTTTCTACTTCCATGATCAGGCAAGCCAACTGCCCCGGGTATTGCTTAAACAAGGACTTAACACTTTCCAGGTTGTTAAATTGGAAGGTTACGGTAAGGTCGCGCACCGATTGTGGTATTCCGGCATTGACTGCGGTGGTACCAATGAACCAGTCATCAACTGAAAAGAAGGGATGATCTGCACAAAGTGCTACCATGTCCCGGCCAGTGTAAGCCCTCGCCAGTTTGAGTGCAGCAGTGGTTACGTCCGATCCGTTTTTTGAAAATTTGACCATATCCGCACCGGGCACTACTTTTAAAAAAGCCTCGGCTGCTTCCAGTTCAATCGTAGCTGGGCGAGCAAAATTGATGCCCTTCCACATTTGTTGGCAAGCTGCGGTAATTACTGCTGGATATCCATGGCCCAGGGCTACTGCACGCAATCCCATTCCATATTCGATGTATTCATTGCCATCGAGGTCCCAAACTCGGCAGCCCTCACCTCGGGTAAGATAGGGCGGATGGAATTCGGGGAACTGGTCGTCACCTTTTGCATAAGTATGACAGCCCCCGGGAATGAGTTGATGAATTTTTTTCTTCAACTCAAGCGATTTTTCGAAGTTTTTGTGTTGCATGTGTGTGGTGAGGTTTTTTATTTCCTTTTTGATCCCCAGTCATCTCCCAGGTTAAGGCAAAAAATAGGGCACCGAAAAATGAGCCCTTACTAATCCAAGACCTGGACCTCCGGAATAGGGATTACAAATTTTCCTCCCCATTCCAGTACATGCGCCATTTGTTGACTGATTTCTTTTTTCAGGTTCCAGGGAAGGATCAATACATAATCAGGTCGGGTTTCCGTGATTTTATCTGGAGAATATATTGGAATGTGGGTACCTGGAAGGAAATTTCCTTGTTTATGGGGGCTTCTATCAACGGTATAATCCATAAAATCGGTGCGAATACCGCAGTAATTCAAGAGTGTGTTCCCTTTTCCTGGTGCGCCATAACCAACCACCGTTTTCCCAGCGCGTTTTGCCTCGATTAAAAAACTGAGAAGTTTGCGTTTGGTTTCTTTGACTTTTTCTTCAAAAGTAGCGTAATACTCCAGGGTTTCCATCCCAAGCTCTTGCTCGCGGTGAATAAGCTCCCGCACATTGTCCGTGATGGGTTTGGATTCGTCGGCGGTATGGCGGCCATAAATGCGCAGAGAGCCCCCATGGGTTGGCAATTCCTGAACATCAAACAAGGTAATGCCATGGTGCGCAAAAACACGATTGACGGCTACAAAGGAAAAGTAGGAGAAATGTTCGTGGTAAATGGTATCGAATTGGTTTTCTTCGATCAACCTTTGTAAATGAGGAAATTCCATCGTAATCACCCCTCCTGGAGCCAACATTTCCTTCATCCCCTGGACAAAGTCATTGAGGTCAGGCACATGAGCCAAAACGTTGTTTCCCAACAACAAATCGGCTTTGCCATATTGACCTGCCAGGTGCTGAGCGGTTTGAGTACCAAAAAACATTCCTTCCGTTCTAATGCCTTTTTCACGGGCTGCTGCAGCCACATTCCCAGAAGGTTCAACCCCAACAACAGGGATTCCCTTTTGAACAAACCACTGCAAAAGGTATCCATCATTGCTGGCAATTTCCATGACCAGCTTATTCGAATTGAGGCCAAAACGGTCAATCATCAACTCCGTATACAAGCGGGCATGCTCCAGCCAAGAGTCGGAGTAAGAAGAAAAGTAGCCATATTCCTCAGAAAATATTTCATCCGGTGCGGCAAACTCTTCCAATTGTACCAACCAGCACTCATGGCAAACATAGGCATGGAGTGGATAAAATTTTTCAGCCTCGTTGGCTTGTTCTGGTTTAACGTGTTTTTGGCACAAAGGGGACATGCCTAAATCGACTACGCCGAATTGCAGATCACTCCCACAAAAGCGACATTGGCTGCTACCCGATGAGTTATTTTTGTTGTTATGTGTTTGCATAATAGTTAATTTAAAAATTCCATTCGAAAAATCACAATACCATACCTGCGAAGTCATCAGAAAGTAAGGGAAGGTTTTTGTCCTTCTCCGAAATTGTGCTTAACCCTAAAGGCCAGCTTATCCTAATTTTGGGATCATTGTACCGAATGCCTCCATCCGAATCCGGTGCATAAAAGGCAGTATGGTGATAAATGAGTTCACAATGATCTTGTAAGGTCTGAAATCCATGGGCAAAACCCTCCGGCACATAAATCATCCGTAAATTCTGTTCGGACAATTCAACCCCAACATGCTGTAAAAAAGTGGGTGAGTGTTGCCTAAGATCAACGATAACATCGAAAACACTTCCTCTGATGCAACGGATCAATTTGATCTCTGCATGAGGCGGCCTTTGATAATGCAAGCCACGCAAAGTACCTTTTTGATTTGAGTGGGAGTGGTTGAATTGGACGAATTCCTTATGGTGGCCAATGGCAGCGAACTCCCGCTTGCAGAAGGTGCGTGCAAACAATCCACGATCGTCACTAAAAGGCTCCAGGTCAATTATGTAGGCGCCTTCTAATGCTGTTTCATGAAAGATCATATACCAACTTTAGTTGACTGTCCATGGTTTGGCGAGCCAGCAGGTCTTTAATGACATTCAAACGAATCAGTTCGGACTGATGGTAATTGGCGTCCTGAAAATGAATAGATTCCAGCCCTTGGATCAATCCCTTCACGGTATCTTGAAGTTGATATTGAGGTTGATGTTGTGGTGCCAATGATTCAAAAAGGTCAAAACTCACCCGATAGGAACGTTTATCAGGTTGTGCGTCAGGATTGATGGATAGGTCAATCCCTGGCAGGATTTTCTGAATCTCGAAAGCCAAATCCTTGACTTGATAATTCCAGCCATTGCTTCCCGTATTGACGGTAATGAAGGTTCCTCCATTTTGATTTTCCCGTTCTGCCGCCCAGCGGATTGCTCTGGCCATATCCAAAACATTGATCAGAGGTCTCCAGGGTGAGCCATCACTGAGGATAGTGATCTTGCCTGAGGTCATGGCCCCGGCCACAAAATCGTTGAGCACCAGGTCAAGACGCAAACGGTCGCTCATCCCGCAGGCAGTTGCAAAGCGCAAGCAGGTAATTTGAAAATCTTCCGCAGCAAGCCCTTCCAGTCCAGCTTCGGACAATACCTTAGACTTGGCGTAAGCAGTGAGTGGGTCCAGTTTGGAGGATTCAACGCGAGGCGCATCCTCTGCACTGCCGTACACACTACAGCTGGAAGCAAAAATGAATTTTTTGACCCCTTGCCGTTTGGCCATTTTGGCGATTTCAATGTTGGCTTTGTAATTGATTTCGAGGGTTGGTTCTTCGAAACGGTTGCCAATGGGGTCATTGGAAATTGCGGCCAAACTAA
>JAAFHQ010000484.1 GCA_013298445.1 Chitinophagales bacterium
TTTGGTGTAATAAGGATTGCTCAAAAGTTTGTTGATCAATGGCTTCAGTGGGTTATCTGCATTTAGCATAGGGTCCATTTGTTGCAACTGCAAGAGGTTCAAATCAGAACCCCGACCGCTGTACTTGTAGGAACCAAAGGTAAAATTGTAGTCACCAATCAGAGGTGTAAAACGACCATTGGCATCCCGGTACAAGTAATAACCCGTACTTTTACCACCACTGTAACTGTAGAGATTGACTAAGACGTTGTTGAAGGCCAACATCCACAGGGTACGGTCCACATCCAGAATGGATTCAATTTGTGCAGGTGCCTGATTGAGCACCCGGGACAACTCGGCCAAATCCCGCAAGCCAGCCCCTTGTACGACCACAAAGTTGTCGCCATAACAAGATTCCGATTTTTCCAATTGTAGGGTACCAAAACCACCATTCAGGCAACCCGATTTGACAAGCGTATCTTTTCGAATGGCGGGGCAATAATAAAAACTACCCGCACTGGATTCAAAATAGCGCTCAAAAAATGGGGCTTCAAATGGTTCAAGGTTGACCATCAGGCCATAATATTGGCCATTTACCGTAACATTTGCATAATTGGCCTTGGGAGTAGGCATAAATTTACGAGCAATATCCGTGGCCAATACTTCGCGTACCAGACTTGGATCCCGCAGTGCATTGGACAATCGAATGGTGCGGTAGCCTTGCAATTGTTGATTGGCTGAAGCATAATCCAGTTGAATATGCAGGTTATTGCGCTGGTTTCCGGGTTGAAAACCTCCACTTTCACGGATGCGTACACCCACGCGCCCGAGCGAAGCACCGTTAACTTTCAAATCAGCTGCCAGCATTTTATCCCCATTGAAACGGAGTGAATCCAGCAAGAAGCGCCAGTTATTGGCCTTGAAAGTGAGGTTGATTTCCTGAATGGATTGTGGGTCAAAAAAATCCTTGTTGCTACTGGATTGTGCATACAAATGAGTGAGTGTACCCAGCAAAATCCAAATAAAGGTAAAGGTAAAGGTTCTGTTCATGATGGCTAAGAGATCAAATTCTATGCAATATTAGCAAAATAAATTTATGAAGCGCGAAATCAGCATTTCTATCGCATAAACGCGAAAAAACAGGAAAGTTGTTAATCAAGCCGCATTGTTTTTTAACTAAATGCCAAAAATAGCTGGTAGCTAATGGTACTATTTTCCATTTTTTATCCGTTTTTAGCAGCCAGATATCCAGACGTTCTGAATATAAAGTCTAAACATTCTGTCCGCTGTAAATTCTATCCTACACTACCATGAAAAATTGTTTCCTTTTTTTGGCCAGTCTTGGTCTGTTTCAAGCTTTACAAGCCCAAAATGCGGGCGAAATCAGCAAAGTCACCATTCCCGGTGGTAAGGCCGAGTTTAGCCTGAGTTACATACCAGCCGGGCAACTCAACATCCAATCTGCCGATGGCAAAAGCCTGGATATCCAGTTGGACGCCTTCTGGATAGGCACTCGAGAAGTCACTTACGACGAGTTTATCCAATTCCAATACCGCAGAAATGACAACAACAGTAGCACCTGGAAAGACGGCAAATACAGCGCCGATGCGGTTACCCGCCCTACCCCACAGTACATGGATTATACATGGGGAATGGGTACCCTCGATGGCGTACCAGCGGTGGCGATGACCCAACAAGGTGCCTTGCGCTACTGCCAATGGTTGTACCAAAAAACCGGGCAATTTTATCGCTTGCCAACCGAAGCCGAATGGGAGTACGCTTGCCGCGCGGGGTCAAAAGGGAAAGAACCAGAAGGAGTGACCGAAAGTAATCTGGGTGATTATGCCTGGCACTATGACAACAGTACCGAAAAATACCATCCTACTGGCAAGAAAAAAGCCAACGCATGGGGGCTTTTTGACATGCTCGGCAATGTAGCCGAATGGACTGCAGATGCTTATGTAGACGACTATTTTGGCGAAAGCAGCAAAAACCCCAAAAATCCCTGGTACAAACCTACGGCCAAATACCCACACACCATCAGAGGGGGCTCCTTCGACGACAATCCTGAAGATTGCTCCTGCTCCAAAAGGGTAAAATCCTTGGCCAGCTTGCAAAAACGGGATCCACAAATTCCCAGAAGCCGCTGGTGGAATACTGACTCTTCCTGGTTGGGTTTCCGCCTGGTGCGTCCGATCAAACAGCCTACAGCGGCTGAGGTGGAGGCCTATTTTAAAGAAGCAATTGTAGATTAATTGAAGGGTCTCTGAGTGGTTTTGAGGTGCCAAGTGACTCCAATGGTCGACTTTCTCCACTTCTCAACACTTCAACACCTCAATTTTTCCTATTTTTACTAAAATTATAAACATCAATCGCTACACAGCATGAGCACAAAAAACAAAAAGACGGGTTTCGATCGCCGCAGTTTCGTAAGGACTTCGGCAGCAGTAACTGGCGGACTACTGTTGGTACCTGATTTACTCCGCGCCAAAGCTTTCAACAGTGTTGATGATGCCATTAAAGTTGGCGTGATTGGCTGTGGTGGCCGCGGTAGGGGCGCAGCTATACAAGCGCTCTCCACGTCCCAAAACGTAAAATTGGTCGCCATGGGCGACGCTTTCTCCGATAATGTAGAAAACAGCTACAAGATTATCGAAAAAGCAATGACGGCCAAGCAAAAAGTGGACAGGCTGGATGTACCCAAAGAGCGCCGTTTTTCTGGCTTTGACGCCTACCAAAAGGTCATTGCACTGTGCGACGTGGTGATTTTGGCAACCCCTCCGGGTTTCCGCCCTGATCACTTTGCCGCAGCAGTTGCCGCTGGCAAACAAATCTTTATGGAAAAACCGGTCGCCACAGATGCAATCGGTGTTCGTAAAGTGCTGGAAGCCGCAGAGATTGCCAAGCAGAAAAAACTCAACGTCGTTGTTGGTTTGCAACGCCACTACGAAAACGTTTACCAGCAATGGGTTGAAAAACTGCACGAAGGTGCCATTGGTGACATCACCATGAGCAGCGTGTACTGGAACAACGAAGGTGTTTGGGTGAAAAAACGCGAAGAAAAACAAACCGAGATGGAGTACCAAATGCGCAACTGGTACTACTTCAATTGGCTTTGTGGCGACCACATCGTGGAGCAGCACATCCACAACCTGGACGTGGGCAACTGGGTAAAAAAAGGTTATCCGGTTAGAGCTTCCGGTATGGGTGGCCGACAGGTACGTACAGGTAAAGAATACGGTGAGATTTTTGACCACCACTTCGTAGAATATGAATATGCTGATGGCTCAATGATGTACAGCCAGTGCCGCCACCAACCCGGTACCCCAAGTAAGGTAACCGAGGCGTTTGTAGGCACTAAAGGCAAGGCACCAAAACCCGGTATCATCCAGGATCATTCGGGCAAAACCATCATGCGCATCAGCGGCAAAGATGATCCAGATCCATACCAGGTTGAGCACGATGTTTTGTTTGCAGCCATTGCTAAAGGTGAATACAAGTTTGCCGATGCCGAAAATGGTGCCAAAGCAACCATGACTGCGATCCTGGGCCGGATGGCTACTTATTCTGGCCAGGTTGTTGAATGGGATAAAGCGTTGAATTCCAACATCAGCTTGTTCCCTGAAAAATTGGCCTGGGATGCCTTACCAAAAGTATTGCCCGACAAAGATGGATTTTATCCAATCGCTATGCCGGGCAAATCTGTGGTGATTTAATCATTTCGGGTTGCAGATTTCGGATTTCGGTGGTGCATCGCTCCTGACATTCGAAGAAAGTTAATACATTTGTTTTCGGGTCTGAAAATGCATTGCCTTCGGAGTGCTTGAGCAATCCAAAGGCAATGCACCACCAAAATCCGAAATCTGCAACCCGAAATCCCAACTAATGCCGCTTCCAATCTCCATCCCATTTTTCGCCTTTCGCCTCAATTTCAGCAACAACATCAGCTTGCTGAACCCCATGACCGATGCTCAGGCCATTCGTTTGGGCAAGACTTTGAGCGAGGTTGCCGAGGAATACCAACATGCCTTACAGGAGCAGTTGTACAATCGCACTCCCCTTCTGCCTTTGATGGATTTATTGCGGCCAAGCACTTATTACGCTGCTAGCCTGGAAGTTGATTTTCCCGCTGGAGCAACTGGTGCAGGTACTCCTGCCTTTAGTTTGAGTTTTGATTATTTTTTCCAACAACAAGAACATGCTTGGCGGGCCATTTTACCCGCCCTGGGCCTGGAGACCTCCACTACCCAATCCGAAGATTTAGAAGAAAACCTGCGGGAATTGGTGCGCATCGACTTTCGGCGGCATGAACGTTTGTTTTCTGTGCAAGACATTATATCTACCATTTGGTACAAAGGAGTAGAGTTGATTCAAAAAGAAATCAACCTGGAAGCGCTCGACCCCGGTGAAAAACGCCCCACCAAAGAATTAGGCCAATTTGTTTGGCTTGACAAAGTGGCCAACAAACTCAATATTACCCGACAGGAAAGTTATGGGTGCGAAAAAGAACTCAATCAGGTCCTGCGGATTTTACAAGGCGGGTACCCCAATAATTTACTCCTGGTAGGTCCTTCAGGGGTGGGAAAAACTGCCCTGATTTGGGAAGCTGCCCGCCAGTTGGACTTGCAAAGTCCGGGGGAATTGCACATTTGGGAGACGACAGCATCTACCTTGATCAAGGAATTGTCCCAGGATCGCGGCTGGGAATTCAACTTTTCCGAATTGCTCAAGGAGATAGCCAATACCCCCCATGTGCTCTACCTCCGCAACCTGATGGATCTATTTGAAGTTGGCCAATATGAAGGCAATGATTCCAGTATTGCCGACTTTTTAATCCCCTACCTCAGTCAGGGCCAAATTCGTATGATTGCCGAATGTAGGGGTGACCAGTTTGCCCGCATTGAACTCAACTCTCCAGGTTACCCTGCTTATTTCCAGGTATTGCAGATGCAGGAACCACGGGGCGAACACATGGAACAAATTATCCTGGACAAAGTAAAAGCCCTCTCGGAGCAAGCCAACGTACTCATTTCAGAGGAGGCGGTCAGTGAAGTGATTCGTTTGCACCGCCGCTTCATGCCTTATGCTGGTATGCCCGGCAAACCGATTCGTTTTTTGGAAGGCATGACCCTGCGTATGACCAAAGTTCAAGGGGTGCCTGATGATTTTACCATCATTGATCGCAATGAGGTTATCCGCTATTTTTGTGCTGAA
>JAAFHQ010000485.1 GCA_013298445.1 Chitinophagales bacterium
TCGGTTATCCTAGATTACCATGATCAGTTCGAACTACTTCGTTCCATTCTTGGCGACCTTAATGTACCCGACATATTGCGCAGTAAACTAAAAAAGGCCAACCGCTTTGTTCTGTTGGGCTTTCAACTCGATCGTTGGTACTTACAATTGTTGCTGTATTACATCAATAAGTTGGATGGTGAATTTGACAACCGCAAACACAACTTCACCATCATGGCTGAGGTAGGTGAAGACAACCGTGAGTTTGTCATTGAGCAGTTTCAGCTGAAGTGTATCTCACCTAGCCGAACCGATTTTGACCAATTGTACACGGCCTGCCAGCAAGCAGGTGCTCTGCGTAAATTGGCAGATCCACTAGACGGCCCTGCTGCGGAAATTCGCCTATTGGTGGAGCGCAACGAATATGCTGCTGCTCTGGATGTATTGGCCAAACACAGTGAAAATCTCGATGAGTCTAATTTTGTCACCGTACTCAAGAGCCAATACCACTCCTGGCAACAAGCCCAACAAAACCAGATTCTGGATTCGCGTGATCTGGAACTACAACTCAATCAATTGCGCTACCGCATCCTCACCTTTGCCAATCAATTGTCATGAATAGGAAGGGCGGCGCTACATATCGGTATCCAGGGGTACAACCCTTCTCGAAAGCGCAAAAAGCGCTTTTCTTCGGGCGCGATGATGATCGGGAACGCCTGTTGGATTTGATCCTGCTGGAAAAATTGATGGTTTTGTTTGGTAAATCCGGCTATGGTAAGTCTTCCTTATTGAATGCGGGGATTTTGCCCGGCCTGGATGATGAGTCTGCTCGTAAGCAACGCCAGTACATCCCCGTTGTAGTCCGTTTTCACTCTTGGACAGCAGGGAAGGATGGTTTGTTCCAAAAATTTCTGTTTTGCCTTAATGCCTCAATGGGGCAGGTTGGTATTCAACCACTGGAAAAATGGAGTGCGCTACCAGATACCCTTTGGTCGCGACTAAAGTTTACACCACTGCCCGAAAATGCCACCGTGGTATTGATTTTCGACCAGTTTGAAGAGTTTTTTACTTACCCTGAACAGCAGCAACTGGACTTCAAATGGCAATTGGCGGAGTTACTCTATGCGGATGTACCCACTTACCTCAAACAAAATGAAGACCATCATAGTAGTAGTGAACGTAATTTTTTGGCCGAAAAAATGGACGTTAAAGCCGTCATGTCCATTCGTGCGGATCGCCTTAGTGAATTGGATAGACTGAAGGATAAGCTCCCCGCCATATTGCACAAACGCTACGAGCTGCGTGCACTCACGCCCGAGCAGGCGCGTGAAGCGCTGGAAAAACCAGCCAAACTGAAGGGCGATTTTCTCTCCCCAGCTTTTAGTTGGCAAGCAACCACCACCACCATTATTCTGAACGAACTCTCTAGCGACCGCCTGGGGCGTAGTGCAGGGGTGGAGGCTTTTCAGATGCAGATTCTGGCACAAAATATCGAAAATCGGGTGATTCAGGGTGAAATTATTGACCGTAATGGAGATGCCCTACCCGATGTATCCCCTGAAGATTTACCTGCCGATTTTAGCCGCATCTATGCGGAATACTACTACTACAAAATCGCTAACTTACCCCAGCGTTTACAAGCTACTGCGCGCCGCCTGATTGAAGATGGCCTGGTATTTAGTGGAGATCAGGGCGAGGCCCGTCGCTTGAGTATGGATGGCGATCTGTTGCGGCAACAATACGGTGCCACCTCAGAACTACTGGAAGCCTTGGAAAATACCTTTTTGCTGCGCCGTGAAATAAACGCCTTGGGGGGGTGGAACTATGAACTGAGTCACGATACCCTGATTAAACCGGTAGTAGAGGCTCGTGATATTCGCCGTGCTGAGGAAGAACGCCGTGAAGCCGAACACCGCGCTCAGGAAGCTGAAGCCAAAGCCGCCGAAGAACAGCGCCGCGCCGACGAGGCTGAACGCCTGCAAAAAATAGCCGAACGCCAACGCAATCGTGCCAAGCGCATGATGTATCTGGCCATTGTGATGGCCCTGCTGGCCCTGGCGGGGCTCATCGGTGCTGGCTATTTGTACCAACAGGCCGAACGACAAAAATTGACCATTCAAAAAGAAAAAGACAAGGCTGATCAAAACCTAAAAGCTTTTTTGGAGGCACAAGGACGAAAAGATATTTTAGAGATTGAACAGTTGGAAAGTCGTGGAGATGTGCTGGTCGAAACTCAAAACTACGGTATTGCGCTGGAATTGTACCAAAAAGCCTTGGTACAAGCCGATACCAGCCCGGCAAAAAACAACCTGAACTCGCTGGTTTTACGCTTGAAAGATAAAATAGAACAACAAAAAAACCGGTTGCGATGAAAAAAATCATACTGCTGTTGCTGCTCAGCATTGGCAGCTTGGTACTGGTGGCTCAGGATTGTAACCTGATTCGCCAAAAAATCAAAAGTGCCATAGCATCGCGCGCGTTGGATGAAGCCCTGGTACAAGTAAAAGCGCTGCGCGCTTGTGACATTTCAGCCAGTGGCAAAAAAGAAGCGGATGACTGGACGGAGAAAATCTTTTTATTGCTACAAGAACGAAAAACCCAGGCAAAAATAGCTGAGCAAAAAGCGAAGGTGAATGCTGAACAAGCCCAGCGTGATGCGGAACGAGCCGAGACCGCTCGCCGGGAGGCAGAAATAGAACGGAATAAAGCTGTCGCAACGCAAGCGGAGGTAGCTTTAAAAGTGCAGGAAAGGGACTTGGCAGAGGAGGAGCGTGCTCTGGCCTTGCGTAAAAAGGTACAATTGATTAGGGTGGCGGATTTGCGCTTATTGGGGCGCAACCAATGGGAACAACAGAAGTATGCTGAGGCCAAAGGTTATTTTCAAGAGGCTTTGTTGGCACTCCAAAGTGAGGATGCGCATAATAGCGCTACTTTTGTCCAGGATAGCACTATCATAGTAGGAGAAATTGCGCTGATTGAAAAAATAAAGGCTATGGAACTTGCCATTCAGCACTTGTACATCAACCTTGATTCGGTAATCCAAAACGGAATAGCTAATTTCACCGCTGCTTTTAGGGCATTGGATGCAGCCCTGGCGCTCCCAGTGAATACAGGAACTGGCTTGTCTTATGCAGTTGATTCATTGCGGTTTGTGAGGGAATTGGAAAACTTTGAGTTTGCTTGTGTGCAGCAGGCTAATTCAATCAAAACAGGGGCGATTTCTTTTCGACCCAAGCATGGAAAAAAGTATGATCAGATTAACCAACATTTAATTTTGGTTTTTGCTTCCACAGAAGTAAATATTTACTTGAATCGGACTGGGTTGATGCAGAAAAGATTACGATACAAGTGGGTATATGATTATCCACTTGATCAATACTCAGACAAAACAATTTTAAGGGAGTATCTTGAGCGTAGCAACAAACACAAATGGACGCTAGGTGCTGGTATAAGGTTGCCAGTAAACAGTAGTTATAATCTCCTCAAAGAATATTACGTATGCTTAGACGGAAATGAAAAAAAAGAATTTGCTACGGCTAATTCTGGAGGATATATCATTCCTGTTTCATATAGACTAAATCAAAAATTGGATATAGGTATTAATACTAGTCTAATGTTTGCATATAACGAAAAAAAGGGAGGAGGCGATATTGCTGGAAGAAATCGTTCCATTTTTAGCTCTTTGTCTCTTAATCTGACTTTAATATCATTAAAAAAGGCTAATAATATGTCAGATTTGATAACAGTTCGACTTTCAACAGGTTTAATGTTTGAATATTTTCTCTTAAAATACTCTTTTAATTTTCCAGATGTAATCGACAAAAGAAAGATTACAGATAGATTTAAAATTGCTCGCAATTATGAAACCCTGGTTCAAAACGCGAATGAATTTTTTGAATCTACGCATGAATTTTACCTAAATAATAGCAAGACTACAGCATACGCGACTGGGGATTTTAGACGTGTAAAATTTGATATGTATAAAATAAATTTAAACTATGTGTTTGGTCTCAAATTTCAGATTTTTCCATTTTTTGAAAAACAAGTATCAATGTTTTTGGGGGGAGATTTTTTGCAGCCATTTAAAACTAACAAATACATTGAACCACTAAGCGCATTTTTACATTCGGACGCCATTCCCGCTAATCTTCAAGGGATATATGATAAGGCGTTGAAAATAAAAAAAATAGAAATAAAAGAAGTTAATATTGCGAATTTGAATCTTTTTTTTGGAATCGCATTGCGTTTATAAAACCTTATAAGGACGGTACTGGGTTTTATGCTCTGTGTGTAAATTTTCAATAACCGATAACTAAATGTAAAATGACATTATTTTACTATAAAGTGGAGAAAAAAGGCATACACTACTATCCAACTAATGGATTTGGTATAAAGCAGCTATTTTCCTTTTTCCTTATGCTTATAGTGTGTGGGGTTAGTTTGGCTCAAGAATGTAGTCAAATCAAAGCTCGAGTTTTGCAAGCCCTACACGAGGATCAATTAAAGGAAGCCCTCAACCAAATTAAAGCCTTTCGCGCTTGTGATGCGAGCCTTCAAGGTAAAGAAACTGCAGATACCTGGACGGAACAAGTTTTTCAGCGAATAAAAGATTTGGAACAACGCTTGTCTGAGGCGAAAAATAGACTAGAACAAAATACTGTCGTGGCGGCTGAAAAAAAACGACAGGCGCAGCAAGAACTAACGCTACTTGAAAAAGAAAAAAATACGGCATCCTTAGCCCAGCAAATATTAGAATCAGAAAGCAAACAAGCACAAGTTGCCCTGGAGGGGAGAAAAAAGGCCCAAGAATTGAACGGGTTATTGATCAGTCTCAATGAAACCCATTTACAAGTACAACAATTGTTTTTAGCAAAAAAATACGAGGATGCGCTGAACTTGTTAGAAAAAATGCAGTGGGTACTCACTTCTGCTGCTTTTGAGGATGAAATTTTGGATCTTAAAAAAACGCTGGTAGAGCAAGATTTAACTAAAGCAAGAACCCTATTGAAACAGCAGGAATATTTTAAAACCTATCTACAGCGTGGAGACAGTATCCTGGATTTGAAATTTGTTCATTATTACAATGCCTATGGTTGGTACCAAAAGGCTTGGTCTCTTCAAATTGACTCCTTGGCTGTATTGGAAAAATATGCTCAGTTGGAAAATTTGATTAGCAGTAAAACTTTCAAACAAATTGAAC
>JAAFHQ010000486.1 GCA_013298445.1 Chitinophagales bacterium
ACACAATGATGACCAGCAATACAGTAACCGTGAATGGGGTATCCATCAAATCCAGCCAGCCAAAAGCCTGGGTGATTTGCAATTTCCAGAACAGATCAAAATGGTTGAACCAAAAGGCAGCAACCCCCATCAATACATAAGGCACCATCAATCCGGAAAACGCCATCAATCTTTCCCGGAAATCAAAGCCCCGCATTACATTCAAACCCGTAAAAATGAGCAGGATAAAAACCAGGTAGGAGGGGTAAAAAAAACTGGCGATGGCCAGAAAAAATCCTGAATTGAAAACCCGGTCAGCTACCGACTGCTTCTTAAAAGTGTCCATCAACTCGTGGAGGCTAAGCAGCAGAAAGAAATTGGCAGCGTGTAAAGGCGAAAAAATGCCCAATTGTGGCGCAGTACAACTGACCAGAACATAAAATAAGCCTGGCATCATGTTGATGTCTTTGGACAAACGAAAGTTGAGGTCAATGTAATTCACCGTAAAGGCCCCCAAAAACAAGAAACCCAGTGCAAAAAACAGCGCAGTGGTGTTATTCCCACGAATCAGTCCCTGTAGGTAATGGTAAAAAATCCCGTACTCGCCGGGCTGGTCCACCACCTTCAACAATACTGGGGCTGCCAACATCAAGCAGGCAAAAAACAGTACAAAAATGGTCGATAAAATCTGATTGGTGCGGAATAACGAGAGCACTAGTTGTGGTTTTGCATAGGTAATGAGGCAAATGTATGAAAAGAAGTTGAGAAGTTGAGGGGTTGAGAAGTTGAGGCTACCGCGAGCGACTTAAACAAGGACATTGTCAAAAACGCTGTCGTAAACTAAACTCCTCAACTTCTCAACCCCTCAACTTCTTTTACAGCCGATCCAGCGCCAGCGCCAAATCTTCAATCAAATCTTCCACGTCTTCAATACCCACACTCAAGCGGATCAATGAATTGGTCAAGCCCACTTTATACCGCTCTTCCTGCGGAATACTGGCGTGGGTCATTGTAGCCGGATGGCCAATCAGTGATTCTACACCGCCCAGAGATTCGGCCAGGGTGAACAGTTGGGTATTGGACAATACGTTTGTAGCGTATTCCAGGGTATCCGTATGCAGGTCAAAAGAAACCATAGCCCCAAAATGCCGCATTTGTTTTTTGGCAATGGCATGTCCAGGGTGGTCGCTAAAACCGGGGTAGTAAGTCTTGCGTACTTTGGGGTGGTTGCGCAAAAACAGGGCAATCTTCTCCGCGTTTTGACAAGCCCGCTCCACCCGCAAATGCAGGGTTTTGATGCCCCGTAAAATCAAAAAACAATCCTGTGGCCCAGGCACCGCTCCAATGGCATTTTGCAAAAAACGCAATTGCTGTGCGATTGAATCATTATTGGTAATCACTACACCATGAATCACATCGGAGTGGCCGCCAATGTATTTGGTAGCAGAATGCATCACAATATCAGCACCCAAATCCAGTGGGTTTTGCAGGTAGGGTGAGGCAAATGTATTGTCCACACAAGTGAGGATGCCTTGCTCCCGTGCCAGGGTACACACCGCCTTGATGTCCACCAAACTGAGCATGGGGTTCGTGGGTGTTTCAATCCACAACATCCGGGTTTTGGCATTGATTTTGGCCGCAATGCTCCCCAAATCCTGCATGGGAACAAAATGAGAGACCAGCCCGTAACGCCCATGTACCCGCACCAACTGGCGATAAGAGCCGCCGTAAAGGTCATTGCTGGAAATGAGCTCGTCGCCCGGGTTCAACAAACGGATAATCGCGTCCATCGCCGCTAGCCCACTGCTGAAGCACACCGCATGCTGGCCATTTTCCAGGGCAGCGAGGTTTTTTTCCAAAACTGAACGGGTGGGGTTTTGGGTACGAGCGTATTCATAACCCTGGTGTACGCCAGGTGCTTCCTGCGCATACGTCGAGGTTTGGTATATCGGGGTCATTACCGCGCCAGTGGATGGGTCTGGCTCAATGCCCGCGTGAATGGCTTTGGTTCCGAATTTCATGGTTGCTGATTGGTTAGCAGGGCGATAAAAAATAAGTATTTCATTTTGCCAAAGGATTAGATAAGTAAATGGTCCATTTTAAGTGTCTTATCTAATCCTCTGGCTCAGGAAAAATGAACACTTATTTTTGCCCACTACTTAGGAGGGCAAAGGTAGTAAATTACAACTTCAGCTTCAGCCCCATTTTTTTCATTTCCAACAAGGCCTCAGCATTCCCTTTTGCATCATCCACCGGGTGGTGGGTATGTGGGGTGACGCGCAGGTGTTTGAAGTTGTCAAAGCTATCTTTGACCAGGCCCTTGTAAAGGCTGCCCAGGTTTTGGGAGCTGTAGCCGAAGGGGTTTTCGCCCAAAAAATGGTGAAAATACCAGCACACAAACATCCAGTCGAAGCCATTGTTGTCGCTGATAAAAATGGGGCGATCGGTGCAAACCTCAGCCAGCCAATCTTTAAAACGCTGCATTTCACCTGCGGGTTCTGGGAAACCCAGGGTTTGCTCCCGGGAGTAGCCCGAAACGGCCAGGGCTGGGGGCAGGTATTGTTCGGAAATGGGTTGAAATTGGGCAAAAAAGGTCTGATTCAGTTCCGGTTTTACCAGTACCGCGCCTAGGGAAATCATCGAATAATCACCGGGGATTGGGCCGTCGGTTTCGACGTCCACCATAATGTAGGCCATTGGTTTGTTTTTTATGGCAAAATAAAATGCCTCTGTTGTGATGCATATAAAGATAAGGGATAGCCATTAAACTCCAACCAATGCAGAATAACATAAGTTCCGAATTATATTTATCTCAACCTCACTTCCGCACAAATTCCTTCACCTCATCGAGGCCCGTGATTCCATCGGTACTCTCCAATCGGGCTATGATGCCCCAGCCGTAAAAATCGTTCGCAACGGCAATCAGCAATTCATTTTCTCCCGCTTTGAGGCTGATGTCAAAACTGGCATTGTCCTTGGACATGCGGCCTTCCGGATACTTCCGCATAGCGGCTTGTTGGAACAGGTTTTTGTCCACAAATACCGTTTGTTTGTTCAAAAACACCCAGACCTCATCACTGAAACCCAGTTGGAGCCTGGTTTTTACATTTTCTTTGGCGGTGATTTTGGTTTTGAGCCAAACCACTTTCCGGCTTTTGTTGCCTCCCAATTTTCTGGTCAGATTGATGAATCCGGCTCTTTCGGCCTTGATGCTGTCTGTAAATTGTTCTGGTTTGGGTTGGTTGCCCAAAAAAGCCTCGCTGCCAGGGGGTAAATCAGTGGGTGTACTGATGGCCCATTTGCGCAAATAATTGGCTTCGTGGTTGCTCAAATCCACCCCTTCCTGTGGCGTCAAAGCTTCGGTGGCGTCGGGTTTGATTTGTAAATTGGTGATGTAGGAAGCACCCTCAAAAGCGATACTGCCTTCCTTCATATTGCCTTCCAGCTTGGGGATTTCCAATACGGGCTGAGGCAGGTGGTTCAGGTACACCCGCATTTGATGACCCGAAATCACCAGTTTTATATGATTCCAATCGCCCCCTTTGATCAGCGCCGGGCCTTGGTATTGCGGGTACATATCCCACATGTTGATGGCATCGAAATAGGGCGTGTATTGGATGGCGTTGTTGGTGAGTTTGTTGCCAATGGTGCCTACGCGCAGGTAAACGATCTCCTGTTCTTTTTCATCTTTTCGATGGAAATAGATAGATTGTGCGAATTCAGGCAAAATGGGCTCAACGTCAAACTCAATGGTACCGTCTTTGAATACCAAATCCTTTAGTACGACCTGCCCTGAATTCTGGGCAATTTTCATGGTTTTTTGGCCCTTGTAGTCTACAAAGTCAACTTTCCCGGCCTGGAAAGCCCATTTTTCGGGCGTGAGTGGGATGGTGAAATCGACAGGCTTAGCGGGTGTGATTGCTGCTTTGTTTTTTTGCGCAAAAGCAAAGCTTTGAATGGCAAGAAAGAAAAGGAAGAAATAAATTTGTGTTTTCATGGCTGTGTCGTTTGATTTTGGTCAAAACTATGTCCGAATGAGACTTTTGAGGTGTTCAAACTCGTTTCAAGTTGGGTTCAAGTTCGGTTCACAAGGCTTGTAGATGTTTCGCATCATATACTAAAGCGACAGGATTGAAAACGGATTTAACGGACTGAACGGATTTAAACGGATTTTTATCACGCCTTCGGCGCGATTGGGATGGAATTAGCCACAAAGACACAAAGCCATGAAGAAACTGGTTTCGATTCAGCCAGCTTTGTGCCTTCGTGCCTTTGTGGCTGAAAAACTTTCGCCGCAGGCGAAAGAAAAATCCGTTTAAATCCGTTCCATCCGTTTTGTCCGTTTTACCATCCTGCCGCTTTGGTTGAATAAGGAGGATTAAAAACGAAAATTTTGTCACATGACCATCAGCGTTACCGTCAAAACCATCTACCACTGCTCCCTCGAACGCGCCTTCAAAGCACCGATGCTTTGTGACGTGTCCAAAGTACACACCGGCTACGGCATCATGCCCAAAGTAACCCATTGCACCGATGATGAAAACTGGGGCCAGCCCGGCAGCAGCAAAAGGGTATTTGTAGCACCCTCGCTTAGCCAGGCTGGCGGCGAAGCCTCCATGGATCGGGTCATCGAACGCATCGAAAACCAATACTGGAAAATTGAGGTAAGTGAGTTCAAAGCCTGGATGCTGGGCTTTTCAAAATTCGTAGGAGAATGGCGGACGACGGAATTGGAACCCAAGCAGATTTTGATCGAATACACCTATACGATGCACGCCGAGGTAATCTGGCTATATCCACTGAACTGGTTGTTCACGAAGACTTTCTGGCGGGTGTACATGAAGCGGGTGTTGGAGAATGTAAGGAAAATGGCCGAAGGGGATGAGGCGTTTTTGTATTCGTGAGCCGATGCCCTGGAGGCGCAAAGGAGAAATAATAGACTTGATGATCAAGCTACCTCAAGTCTAATCAAAAAGGTGAATTTAGTGCAGAATTTTGTGTGAGCTGCCAGGCTATGCCCCCATTCTTCAAACCCTAAACTTTTGAGAAAACCTTAACCATCCCTCTTAAACCACTCTCCCCAAAATTACGTTTATTTAAAATCGTCAAAAGCGAGCAAATTGGCTAAAATCCCTCCAAGTGGGGGATTTCTTATTTATCTTAGTTGCGTTAGTTTTACCTTCATCAAGG
>JAAFHQ010000487.1 GCA_013298445.1 Chitinophagales bacterium
GGATGTGCAACAAATGGAGCAGGTACTGATCAATGTCTTGAAAAATGCGCTAGAAGCTTGTACGGCTGGGCAGCAGGTGGAAGTGGTTTTGGCGGCAAACAGTTTGAACATTCGCAACAATGGCGCTCCGATTCCGAAAGGAAATGAACACCTTTTATTTACGCCTTTTTTTAGCAACAAGACGGAGGGTCAGGGCATTGGATTGACTCTAATTCGGGATATTTTGATGGGGCATGGGTGGAAGTTTTCCTTGCGGACGGAGGAGGATGGGTGGACTTGGTTTAGGATTTGGTGGGGGTAGCTTTTTTTATTTTTGAAATAATCTTCGGCAGAAGCACCAAGATTTAGACAATAAAACCTATCCTCGGCCCAATATTCCTTTTTTAATTTTCAAGGCAATATACATCCAAAATTAGTTGATAATGTCATACCTCTCTTGTTAAATTTGAAGCACTTTTTCAGCTTTCCTTCCCTATCTTTACCCCAAATCCAAACAATGACGCTTTCTACACACAATACCTTCCCCTCCGTAGCTGAACTGACCAGCACCTTTGCCGATTGGCTCGGAGAGCTGGTCGCCTCCAAAGACAGCTTCTCCATCGCACTCTCCGGCGGCCGCACCCCCATCTTCATTTTTGACTATTTGGTGGCCAACTACCGCGACAAAATTGAGTGGCATAAAATCAAGTTTTACTGGGGCGACGAGCGTTGTGTGTCTCCAGAAGATGAAGAAAGCAACTACCGCGCCGCCATGGAGCATCTTTTGCAACCCCTGGATATTCCTGCAGCCAACATCTTCCGCATCCAAGGCGAGGATGACCCTGCAGACGAGGCGCTACGCTACGCCCAAGTCTTGCGCGACACCTTACCTATTGTTAATGGTGTCCCCAAACTGGATCTGGTACTCCTCGGCATGGGCGCCGACGGCCATACCGCCTCCATTTTCCCCAATCGCCTGGATTTATTGGCTTCTGCTCGGGTATGTGAGGCAGTTACCCACCCCGAATCCGGCCAGGCTCGGGTAACCCTGACCATGCAGGTCATCAACCGCGCCGAGCGGGTGGTATTTTTGGTCACTGGTGCCGATAAAACCGAAAAAGTAAAACTCATTACCGGAGGCAAACAAAACGCCAAACTTTTCCCCGCCACCTACGTGAACCCCTCTAGTGGACAATTATATTGGCTTTTTGACCAAGCAGCCAATCCAAAACCATAGCTTATTTGGCAAAAAACAAAAAACAGTATTTTTCTCAAGTTTGGGTGATTATTTCCAAACAAGGTTGCTATATTGGGTCGGTTTCTAAAATTTATACAAACAATAAGCATTGCGACCTACAGACATAACCGATCCTGAATATTTCCACAAGGTTGTGGATTGTCAGTATGCCTGCCCAGCGCATACACCCGTACCGGAGTATATCCGATTGATCGCGGCGGAACGTTATACCGAAGCCTACATGGTCAATTGGGAGTCTAACGTTTTTCCTGGTGTATTGGGACGTACCTGCGACAGGCCTTGTGAACCCGCGTGCCGCCGTGGCCGGGTTGATGAAGAACCCGTGGCCATTTGCCGCCTCAAACGGGTAGCTGCCGATAATAAAGGTGATGTGCAAGCCTGGCTGCCAGAAATTCCACTGATCAAAAACGGCAAAAAAGTTGCCTTGATCGGCGGTGGGCCAGCCTCCTTGACCGTTGCCCGTGACCTCGCCCCGCAAGGTTACGAAATCCACCTCTTCGACGAACAAATCGCCGGAGGAGGGATGATGCGCAGCCAGATTCCAAGTTTCCGCTTGCCCGAATCAGTGCTCAATGAGGAAGTGAATTTCGTCCTCGACATGGGCATTCATACGCATTTCAAAACCTACGTTTCCAGTTTGCGCGAGGTGCTCAATCAGGGCTACGACGCCGTGTTTGTAGGTACGGGTGCCCCCAAAGGCCGCGACCTCAACATTCCTGGCCGCGAAGAAGGCAAAGCCAACATCCACATCGGGATCGAATGGTTGGCCAGCGTAGCTTTTGAACATACCGCCAAAATTGGCAAAAAAGTCATTGTACTCGGTGGTGGAAACACCGCCATGGACTGTTGCCGCACTTCCCGCCGCCTCGGTGGTGATGAGGTGAAGGTAGTGGTGCGTAGCCCCTTTGCGGAGATGAAAGCTTCGCCATGGGAAAAAGAAGACGCCCAGCACGAAGACATTCCGATTCTGGACAACCATGTACCCAAGGAATTTGTGGTAGAAAATGGTCGCCTGGTCGGCATGCGTTTTGAAAAAGTGAAGGCCGTTTACGACGAAAAAGGCAAACGCTCCTTGGTGCCAACGGGTGAACCGCTGGTATACATCGAAGCCGATGACGTACTGATTGCCATCGGTCAGGAAAATACTTTCCCCTGGATCGAGCGCGACCTGGGTCTGGAGTTCGACAATTGGGGTATGCCCGTTGTTTCGCGCAAAACCTTCCAGTCTACCCTGGATCAGGTGTTCTTTGGTGGCGATGCGGCTTTTGGGCCCGAAAACGTCATCACTGCTGTAGCTCATGGCCACGCCGCCGCGGTGTCAATCGACCTGTATTGCCAGGGCAAGGATGTACAAGTGCGCCCTTCGCCGCTGACCAATTTGGTGAGCCAAAAAATGGGTATCCACGAATGGACTTACGATAGTATAGTGGTCAATGATGACCGGTACAAAGTTCCTCATGCTGAAAAGCAAAAAACCCTCACTGATCGCAAGGTAGAGGTGGAATTGGGTTTCGCCAAGGATACGGGCTTTAAAGAAGCCCAGCGTTGTTTGAACTGCGATGCACAAACCGTATTTTATACCAATCGCTGCATAGAATGTGACGCTTGTGTAGACATTTGCCCTACTTCCTGCATTACGTTTACCGATAATGGAGAAGAAGCAGACCTGCGCACGCGCCTCAACGCCCCCGCCCTCAATCTTTCCCAGGATTTGTACGTCTCCGACCTATTGCCTCAAACCAAAAGGGTGATGGTGAAGGACGAAGACGTCTGTTTGCACTGTGGTCTTTGCGCCGAGCGCTGCCCTACTGCTGCCTGGGACATGCAGAAATTTTTATATTCAACGAGTAAAGCCAGTAATGTATGCGGAGTGTTGCAGCTGTAAACGACTTTGTAGTACGTTTCGCCAATGTCAATGGTACCGGTTCGGCGAGTGCCAATAACATGTTTGCCAAGGCAGTGTTCCGCATGGGCTTGCCTTTTTCGGCCAAAAACATCTTTCCTTCCAATATTCAGGGTTTGCCTACCTGGTACGAAGTACGCATCAGTGAAAAAGGCTACCTGGGACGCCGCGATGGCATCGATTTGATGGTGTGCATCAACCCACAAAGTTTGCCACAGGACGTCAAATCGGTCAGCTCTGGAGGTTATTTTGTGTACGACAGTACCAAAATTCTACACCCTGAGTTTGTCCGTGAAGACATCACCTACATCGGCATTCCGATGATGGAAATTTGCCTTCGCGAATACACCGATCCCCGCCAGCGGCAGTTGTTCAAAAACATGATCTACGTCGGCGCACTGTCGATGTTGTTGGACATGGATTTTGAGGTTTTCAAAGGCATCATCGCCGATGAATTTAAGAAGAAAGAAAAACTGATCGCTCCCAACATCCATGCCATGGAACTGGGGCGCAACTATGTAGCTGAACATTACGAGTATCCTTTGCCTATTCGCATGGAAACCCGCGACCTGGTCGGCGATAGCATCCTGATGGATGGAAACTCGGCTTGCGGCCTGGGGGCTGTGTACGGAGGCGCTACTGTAGCTGCCTGGTACCCGATCACCCCTTCCACTTCGCTGGTGCAGGCTTTTGAAAAATACGCCAACCGTTTGCGGATTGATAAGGAAACGGGCAAAAAGAAATTTGCCGTAGTGCAGGCAGAAGACGAGTTGGCCGCCATCGGTGTAGCCATCGGAGCCAACTGGAACGGTGCACGCTCGTTTACTGCGACCAGTGGTCCGGGGGTGTCCTTGATGAACGAGTTTTTGGGTCTGGCTTATTTCGCTGAAATTCCAGTGGTTTTGACCGATGTACAACGTTCGGGGCCTTCCACGGGCATGCCTACACGGACCCAGCAATCGGATATCCTCTTGGCAGCCTATGCTTCGCATGGGGATACCAAACACATCCTTTTGTTTCCTGCGAATCCTAAAGAGTGTTTCGAAATACAGGCCTTGTCTTTTGATTTGGCCGATCGTTTGCAAACACCCATCCTGGTGATGATCGATCTGGACCTGGGCATGAACGAGCACCTTTCGCCGCCCCTGAAGTGGGACGACAGCCGCAAATACGACTGGGGCAAGGTATACGATGCCGAAGATCTGGAGCGCATTGGTCAATTTGGCCGCTACCTCGATTCCGATGGCGATGGCATTACCTACCGCACCATCCCAGGTACGCACCCCACCAAAGGTTCCTTTTTCACTCGGGGTACCTCACGCGATGAATACGCCCGTTATACCGAAGATGGATCGGTCTACGTGCGCAACATGAACCGTTTGCTCAAAAAATGGGATACGGCCAAAGAGATCATTCCACAGCCTGAGTTTTACCAACAGGGCAACCAACAGAAGGAAGGGATTATCTTTTTTGGTACCACCACCGACTCGGCGCTGGAAGCGCTCGATTTACTGCGTGAAGATGGAATTGAACTGGACGCTATGCGCCTCTTGTCCTTTCCTTTTTCCAAACAGGTCGAAGATTTTGTACAGGCCCACGAGCGCATCTACGTCATTGAACAAAACCGCGACGCGCAAATGCGCAGCTTGCTGATCAACGAACTGGAAGTGAATCCGGATAAACTGATTCGAGTCCTGAATTTTGATGGCATGCCGATTACGGCGGCGTATATTCAGGGGGAAATCAAGGAAAAAATGGTTGAAAAAGTTTAGAGAGGTTGAGGAAGGTTGAGAAGGTTTATGCTACCGCAGCGACAGCCTCAACTTTCCTCAACCTTCTCAACCTTCTCAACCCTTTACTTCAACTTTTCAACTCTTTCATCATATGACTTACGTAAAACCTTCATTCCGCCACCCCGACTTGCCCAAAAACGATTTGGGCTTTACGAAAAAAGACTACGAGGGCGCCATTTCTACCCTCTGTGGCGGTTGTGGTCACGACTCCATTAGTGGCTCCATTACGCAGGC
>JAAFHQ010000488.1 GCA_013298445.1 Chitinophagales bacterium
AGATCAAACAGCGGGTGGCGGAAGAGCAGCCCTGGTACTGGAATATTCCTTACATCTAAGGGCTTTCACACATTAATAATACTTGTTCTAAACCTTTCCGATATAGATCAGTACGAAGCGCAGCTCGGTAAAATACCAGCTGCGCTTTCCTTTTTTTTATTCCCGATTATTGAAAAATTTCCCGAAGCTCCAAGGTTCCCTGGTAATTCAGGTGGGGACAGGTTCGGGCAATTTTTAAAGCTTCTTCTTTATTCGCAGCTTCAAAGAGGAAATAGCCGCTCATTTCATCCGCCGAGGTTTTTATCTCGTGGTCGATCACATCGATCTCAGGGCCTTGTTTGTGCAAACGCCAGGCTTTGCCGTGCAAGGCTTCACCGCCGGCCCAACGGTCTTTTTTCAGGTTTTCCACCCAAGCGGTGTATTCCTTGAACTGTTGCATACCATCGGCCGGTGGCACATCGTCGGCTTTGACCAGGAGGGCAAAACGGGGTTGCCCTGTGGATTTTTCTACAATCAGACTTTGGTTACTGGATTTTCCAGCAAAAAAAGCGCCAATTGCAATACATACGCACAATAAAATGGTACCGGCAATTCCAGTAAAAGAGGCCGGAATTAAGGCCTTGGGTGCAGTCAACAAACCTTCAGTTTTCATAGCTTCTACAATTTTGGTGTACAAATGAGTGGGTGCACTGTCCGCAGGGTTTGATCCCTGCTCAGGTGTATGGTTTTCCTGGTTTGGATTTTCCTTGCTCATCGATCAAATTACTTTTCCAGATCAATTTTCTTTTCCTGATCAAATTTCTCTTCCAATTGGGCCCGCAACAAATTCCTCGCCCGGGATAATTGGCTTTTGCTCGTACCTACACTAATGTTCAGGAGGCTGGCAATTTCCTCATGTTTAAAACCTTCAAGGTCGTACAGGCTCAAGACCATTTTGTATCCAGTGGGCAAACGTTCGATGGCCGCCAACAAATCCGCTTTGCCCAATTGCTGATCCGGCCAGATGGCTTGCTCCGACGCTTCGTCGAGTGACACCAGGCGTTTTTGCGCCTGGGCCTGGGTCCGCCACTGCTCGCGAACCCGCATGAGTACAAAACCCGACAGCCAGGTCCGCAAACTGGAATCCCAACGGAACTGGGGTAATTTTTCAATACCCCGCAGCCATACATCCTGCAATACATCTTCTGCCTGTTCCCCATTGTTTTGGCACATGCGGAGGGCCAGGCGCCACAATGCAGTATTGTGGCGCTGGTACAGAAGCCGGAAAGCCCATTCTTCACGCGTGAGCAAAAACGCTTCTACCAAAGCACGGTCGGTCAGGTTGGTGAACAGTGACATTGTAGATGAGTGATCAAAAGGGGCAAAATGGTTGCATGCCTCAATTTATTTCCTTCGGAGTCCATTTCCTACCATTCGGAAGACCAAACCCCGCATTGGGAAAGACTTTTTGAATTCCTGCGTTTCGATGCCTACATTTAAAGTCACTTCTACGGAGGGAGTCGGCTCGGAGTTTATCCTTGCTTTACCTTTTAAAACCAACGGATAATGAAGACTTTATTAATTGTCCTGTTCTCCTTATTGCTCAGCATAGGGTATGCCCAAGACCGACAAGCCATCGACAGCTTAAAGCACGAGTTGGCAGTTGCCAGGCACGACACCAATAAAGTTCTGATTGGTATGGATTTATCTGTTAGATATTGGGGGATTAATCCAGACTCTTCATTAGAATATGGACATCAATCTTTGGCTTTGGCTCAAAGAATTCATTATTATTATGGTGAATCTCAGTTACTTCGTGTATTAGGGAACACTTATAGGATTTTAGGTGACTATGCCAAAGCACTTGACCTTGCTTTTAAAGGCTTACAAATCGCCGAAAAAAATCAATTAACATTTGCTGCTATTGAGTGCCTGAATAACATTGGGGTTTTTTACAATGACTTAAAAGATTATTCAAAAGCGATTGATTATTTTAGGAGAGGGCTCACCTTGGCTGTTGCTAACCAGTACCTTTATAAGGCTACACAGATAGAGATGAATATTGGAAGTCTGTATATGGACCTAAATCAAATAGATTCAGCATCCTATTATATCAATAAAGCTTACTTAAAATCAAAAAATCTCCCGAGAAATACAACAACCATTCTAAAAGTTGTTTATTCTTATCTGGCTGAACTTCAATTTCAACAAGGCAATTATGAAAAAGCCTTTAAATATGCCCACAAAAGTATTGTAGTTAACAAAAATGTGGGTGATTCTCGTTTTCTTTCAAGAGGCTATAACATCCTTTCAGTTTTTTTTAAAAAACTAAACCAACCTGATTCCAGCATTTTTTATGCAAAAAAAGGGCTCTATGAAGCACAAGGAATCAACTATAAATCAGGAATATTAGATGCCAGCAAGTTATTGGCAGAATTGTACGAATCCAAGGATCCTAAAACGGCAGTCTATTATCATAAGATTGCTAATTCAGCCAATGACGAGCTTTATGGACCATCAAAAACGCTGGATTTGCATAAAACACTTGCCGAAGAACAAGAGCGACAAAGGCAAAAAGAGGCACAAAGAACTGAATATCAAAATCGGCTAAAGCAATATGCTTATTTAACAGGTTTGCTGGTTCTTTTATTGATTGCCTTTCTGCTTTACCGCAACAACCGCCAAAAACAAAAGGCCAATGTTGTTTTGGAAAAAACACTCTCTACCCTCAAATCCACCCAAGCCCAACTCATTCAATCCGAAAAACTCGCCTCCCTCGGTGAACTTACCGCAGGTATTGCGCATGAGATACAAAACCCGTTGAACTTCGTTAACAACTTCGCTGAAGTCAGTGCAGAAATGCTGCTTGAAATGGATGCTGAACTCGACAAAGGTGACATACAAGAAGCCAAAGCAATCAGCGCTGATCTGCAACAAAACCTCAGCAAAATCAACCACCACGGCCAACGCGCCTCCTCCATTGTCAAAAGCATGCTCGAACACTCGCGGGCGAGTACTGGGGTAAAAGAACCCACCGACCTCAATACCCTGGCCGATGAATATTTGCGGCTGGCTTATCATGGCCTGCGGGCGAAGGACAATTCTTTCAATGCTATCCTGGAAACCAATTTTGATCCCGAATTACCGCTCGTTTCGGTCATTCCGCAGGACATTGGGCGGGTGTTGCTGAATTTGATCAACAATGCTTTTTATTCGGTTGCTGAGCGTAGCCGAAGTACGGTGCATCAACGCACCGTAGAGACGTTACATGCAACGGCTCTACAGGAACCCCCATACCAACCCACCGTCACCATTTCTACACAGAAAATTGACAATCAAATCCTGATAAAGGTAAAAGACAACGGCTCCGGCATTCCCGACTCCATCCGTGAGAAGATCTTCCAACCCTTTTTCACCACCAAGCCTACCGGGCAGGGCACAGGTTTAGGGCTGAGTTTGGCGTATGATATTGTGACCAAAGGGCATGGCGGAACTTTGGAGTTGGTTTCTGTTGACGAAGGAAACCCCGATTCAATCAGGAAGGGGGGCGGTACGGAGTTTATCATTACTTTACCTTTTAAAACCAATGGGAAATGAAGGCATTATTCTCTGCTATTCTTATTATTGTCACTTACAATACTGGTTTTGCCCAAAGCCCAGCCTCGATTCGATATTTAGATAGTTTAAAATACCAATTATCTGTTTGTAAAGAGGATACAAGCCGAATCTTAATTATGGCGGAATTGTGTAATATTTATCGCACCTCAAAACCTGATACTGCTTTGTTTTATGGTGAAAAAGCGCTTAGCTTAGCTCCATCACTCACCTTTCCAAAGGGGTTAGTAAGGGCTATTTCAGAAACAGGTCGTGTTTATCAAGATATGGGAAATCTGCCAAAGGCATTAAAAATGCAATATAGGGCCATTCAAATTGCAGAAAAAAATAAGTTATTGTATGAAGAGGCCTCACTATTTGTATATGTCGCCAGTATCTATGCTGTCTTAAAGAATTATCCCAAAACACTCAATTACTATAAAAAATCCAAACAAATTTATGAATTATACCAAGACAAGAAGAAAATAGCTTTCATTGACATGAATATGGGTAGTACGTTTGACAATTTGAATCAATTAGATTCTTCGTCTTATTATCTCCATAAAGCTTACAAAGAAATGAATGGAGCCAAGGGTGTTATCCATGTATACTGGTATAGAGCAATGGGTAGGCTTCAATATAAATTAGGAAATGATAAGCTTGCTTTACAATACTTGAATCAAGGTATTCAAGTGGCTCGGGAACAAAACAATCTTAGGGTATTAGCATTCGAACTGAATGATATTTCATCCATTTACAAAAAGCAAAACCGTACAGATTCCAGTATTTTTTACGCTAAATTGGCACTCAAAGAGGCAGGACAAATATCTTTTAAACAGCATATTTTAATAGCCAGTTCTCAGTTGGCTGAGTTGTATGAACCAATCGATTCAAAACAAGCTGTCGCTTATTACAAAATAGCAGCAGCAACAAAAGAAAGTTTGTTTGATCTGGGAAACATGCATATGATTACCCAAGAGGAAGAAAATCAGAAGGAGATTGAGAATCAAAAAGAAATTTACCAAAACAAGTTGAAACAATATGCTCTTATTGGAGGGCTTGGAACGCTACTTTTGATTGCTCTCTTTTTATACCGAAATAGTCAAAAAGAAAAGAAAGCAAAGAATTTACTTCAAACTAAAAATGAAGAAATTCAAACAACTTTATCCAACCTCAAATCCACCCAGGCCCAACTCATCCAATCTGAAAAACTCGCCTCCCTCGGTGAACTCACCGCAGGCATCGCCCACGAGATTCAAAACCCGCTGAACTTCGTGAATAACTTCGCGGAAGTCAGTGGCGAAATGCTCGGCGAGATGAAAGAGGAAATAAAGGCTGGAAATACTGCCGAGGTGATTGCCATAGCTAATGATCTGGAGCAAAACCTCAGCAAAATCAACCACCACGGACAACGCGCCTCTTCCATCGTCAAAGGTATGCTCGAACATTCGCGGGCGAGCACAGGGGTGAAAGAACCGACCGACCTCAATGCGCTGGCGGATGAATACCTGCGGCTGGCGTATCACGGCCTGCGGGCGAAGGACGACAACTTTAACGCGACGATGAATACCCATTTTGACCCCGATTT
>JAAFHQ010000489.1 GCA_013298445.1 Chitinophagales bacterium
TTTCATCCAGTACCAGGACTTTGTCGTCGTCGTCATTGTCACACGCAGTGAACAACACGCCCATCAAAAGCAGGGCGGGTAACATTTTTTTTAGAGTAGAAAGAATACCCATGATTAAAAAATTTGTGGTGTTAATGATGTTATAAAATTAAAATTAGATAGAGTTCTCCTGGCCTAATTTGGAACATGTTCCAAATTGGGTAAATCAATACACGTGATGCTCCGATTGGTTCTACTACAAGTAGTGCAACCAAAGCAATGTGCTGATTAGCTTAGCGTAATAAATTTTGGTGTGTAGATTTCTCAGATCAACCGAATGGACAAAACAAACAATCAAGCAGTCATCATACTGGGTGGTTCAAGTTTAATCGAGTAAAAAATATAGCATTTTCAACTAGTCCATTGAATGGAGCTAGTAATTAAGACGGAACTAAAAAGTAAGGAAGAGCTATGGATAAAATCCAGCTCAAGGTGGAGTATGTAGATTAGCCTATATTTGTACCTAAGATAAGGATATTACAAAGCTCAAATCAGAAAGAAATTGTACTTGTCGCCATCAGGACATTAAGTACGACACAAAAATACATGAAAAAAATTTAATGTCAAGTCTTAAGGAGAAAAAAATTGCATTTTTTCTTCTTTTTTGATTTATTTTACTTTTAATAAAGATAGTTTTACTATTATTAAAAAATGAGCACTTATTTTTGCCCCATTACTAAGCTAGCGCCTTGTAAACTGATTTTTAAATTATCGTCAAAAAACGGCAACCAAGTTACTTACAATAAAATTCAATTTACTTTCGTGCAAAAAGCCGATGCCATTAACCGCTTCCGTTGCCATATTTAATGCCCCTTTAGAATCTTTCCAGCTTGATACCTTTCGCATCTCTGGGCTTCAGCCTCAGGAAATCCTGGTACGCAATGAATACGTTACCCTTTGCCGCAGTGATTTGTTAACCTATTTAGGCAAGCGCACGGAAAAGACTCCTACCCTACTCGGGCACGAAATTGTAGGGCGGATAGCTGCAATGGCTGAAGATGCACCACAAAGTGACCTCTTGGGTCAGAAACTCAAGGTAGGCGATCGGGTAACCTGGGCAATATTTGCCAGCGATCCCAAATCCCCCATGGCTCAGGCTGGCCTGCCTCAAAAAGCAGACGACCTCTTTAAATACGGCCACGAAGCCATCACGCCTGAAAGCCATCTGCACGGTGGATTGAGTGAGTACATTATTTTGCGCAAGCATACACCCATCATCAAACTTGACGAATCCATTCCACTGCCTGTTGTTACGATCATCAATTGTGCGGTGGCCACTGTAGCTGGTGCGCTGCGCTTGGCAGAAGATTTGACTGGTAAAAACGTACTCATCTCAGGCACAGGTATGTTGGGCATCATTGCCTGCGCCATGGCTAAAGCGAAGGGGGCAGCTAATGTCATCGCCCTGGACATTAACCCGCAACGCCTGGAACTGACCCGGCAGTTTGGGGCAGACTACACGCTAATTCTTCCTACGGAACCTCAACATTTGAGTGCAGTAGCAGCTGAACAATTGGGCCAACTGCCGATCCATACCATGATCGATTTTAGCGGTGCGCCTGACGCGATAGAAAATGGCCTTGAGCTACTGGCTATTGGTGGCACCGCAATCTGGATCGGCTCTACTTATCCACAACGCAATGTACAAATCAATGCCGAGAAAGTGGTGAGAAAAATACTGACCATCAAAGGATTGCACAACTACAATGGCCAGGATTTAATCAGCGCCGTGGACTTCATCCAAAAACACCATACCGTGTATCCCTTCGAGCGATTGGTGCACAGCGGCTTTACCCTGGATCAGGTAGACGCGGCTTTTCAGTATGCCATCGAAAACAATCCTTTCCGGGTCGGAATCACTTTATAAAAACACCTAAAATTCATGAATAAGATCAGCCTTGTAGTATTTGATTTGTCGGGCACCACCGTTAGCGACGACAATGCCGTAGCTAAAAGTTTGTACGAAGCCGCACTTGAATTTGGCCTCGATGTTGAACTCGAAGACTTTGAAAAAACCATTGGCACCAATAAAATCCACCTATACCAATTCATGATCGCCAAAAGTCAGGGCGAACCCGTACTGATTGAGAACCTCGAAAAATACCATTTCCCGGAACACCTGAACCAGGCGATGGAGATTTTCGAACGCTACTCGGTGATCATGGTCAACTACTATCGCCAGCAGGTACAAGCCATGCCTGGTGCGGAAGAAGTATTCCAGTGGTGCCATGAGCATGGCATCAAGGTGGTGACCGATACAGGCTTTCACCGGGATGTCAATACCGCCATTATGGCTGGGCTAAAATGGGTGGAGCGGGGTCTGGTAGATTTGACCCTGGACGTGGAAAGTACTGGTGGGGTTGGTCGGCCTTCGCCTTACTTGATCTACAAAGCCATGATGGACTTGGGGATTCAAAGCATCCACGAAGTGATCAAAATTGGCGACACCCCGGCTGATTTGCTATCGGGATACAATGCGGGTTGTAAAGGCAACATTGGTGTGCTGAGTGGGGCCAACAGCCTGGAAACCCTGCAAAAATACCCCCACACCCATATTTTGCCCAGTGTACGTGAATTGCCAGAATTGATTCAAACCAGGTTCCACAATTAATTATCCATGAGTGTCCAGTATCATACTACTGGACATTTTACTCGGAGGACATGAATTGCCTCCAGCTTTAGCTGGTGGATACAAGGAAATTATTTGTTTTGGGCTTTAGCCCAGGCTAAAAAATTAAGGCTGGGGCTAAAGCCCAATCAAGAGAGAGTGCCCCAATCCACCAGCTAAAGCTGGAGGCAATTCATATCCTTCGCTTCTAAAATATAAAATTATCTATGAGTGTTCAGCATACCCAATTGGCCTCCCCCAGCCGCGTTCAGCAGTGGTTGATGCGCAACGATGGCCTGGTGTTCATCCTCTTCAGTGCTGCTGCAGCATTCATCACCTATTGCAGCATGTACGCCTTCCGCAAACCCTTCACTGCGGCCACCTTTGAGGGATTAAGCCTTTGGGGAATGGATTACAAAATTGTATTGATCATTGCGCAGGCCATTGGTTACACTTTGTCCAAGTTTATGGGCATCAAGCTGGTGTCTGAACTCACTGCTTCCCGACGCATAAAAATCCTCATTTTGCTGATGGGCTTCGCCTGGCTGACCCTCTTCTTGTTTGCCATTACCCCTTATCCTTACAATTTCATCTGGCTATTTTTTAACGGCTTGCCCCTCGGAATGATTTGGGGCGTGGTGTTCAGTTTTTTGGAGGGACGGCGCTTTACAGAATTGCTGGGAGCAGCAATGGCTTCAAGTTTTATTGTCTCATCTGGCTTTGTCAAAGCGGGCGGTAAAACGCTCATCGATAATTATGGCGTTAGCGATTTTTGGATGCCTTTTTTGACGGGGTTACTTTTTGTACCTTTACTTTTGTTGGGCATCTGGATGTTGCAACAAATTCCGCCGCCAAGTGCTGAAGACGAGCAACAACGCACCCGGCGGGTACCCATGACGAGTGCGCAGCGGCGGGCATTTTTCCTCACTTTTGCACCAGGCATTATTCTTTCCGTATTGATCTACATTGGTTTGACCATTTTTAGAGACATCCGCGACAATTTCGCGGTAGAGCTGTGGGCGGCCCTGGGTTATGCCGATGCTCCGGAGATACTGGTGCTATCTGAAATCCCTGTTGCTATTGCGGTATTGATAATCATTGGCTCCATGGTTTTTATCCGCAACAACAAAATCGCTTTTTTTGCCAATCAAATAGCTATCCTGAGTGGCGGGCTGATTGTATTGGTAATGACTTATCTTTTTGTACAAAAAGCAGTTGATCCAGCCCTGTGGATGATCGTGATGGGCTTTGGCATGTATTTGCCTTACATTGGGTTCCATACCTTGTTGTTTGAGCGCTGGATCGCTCTGTTTCGCTACCAAAGCAACATCGGATACCTCATGTACATCAGCGACGCCTTTGGGTACCTGGGGAGTATGGGGATTTTGTTGTACAAAAATTTTGGGGCGCATCAGATTAGTTGGTTGAATTTTTTCATTACCACTGCGATTGTAATGGGGGTCGTTACAGTGGTGCTGTCGGGCTTGGCGATTGGGTATTTTTGGCGGAAGGAGAAATTAACTAAAACAGTATAAAGGCATTAAATGACGCTCCAAGCGGTCAACATCCATCACCTCCCCAGCATGACTTTCATCAATTTACCGTAAGATAACCCTTCCTTAACCTGGAGTTGACACGCTGCCAGTAACTTACAGCAAATGTGAATCAACCCATGTCTAAATACATTCAAACTATTCTGATAGCTGGGGCTATTTTTGCCTTTTCCTGCAACTCGAATCACCGCCATGTCGAAAACCTAATAATCAAGGGTTCCGATACCGAAGTAAACCTGGCGCTTACCCTGGCAGAAACCTATATGGCCAAAGACCCAAGTATTTCCATTGCCGTCACTGGCGGCGGATCCGGTGCAGGTATAGCCGCACTGATCAATGGCAAAACCAGCATTGCCAATGCTTCCCGCCCGATGAAGCAAGAAGAAATCGATCTGGCTCACCTGCAGCATGTATACCCGGTGGCAACGGTAGTGGGCATGGACGCCATTGCCATTGTGGTGCATCCGCAATGCCCGATCCAAAATTTATCCCTTCAACAATTGGGGGCCATTTACCGAGGGGATATTCACAACTGGAAAGACTTGGGTGGTGCAGATGAGGCCATTTCCTTGTATGGCCGCCAAAGTAACTCCGGCACTTATGTCTATTTCCGGGACAGTATTGTACGCGCAGAATACAGCACCCAGGTCAAACAAATGAACGGTACCGCCCAAATTGTAGAAGCCATCAAACATGATGTACAAGGCATTGGTTACGTAGGAGTAGGCTACATCATGAAAAAAAACGGATTGCAGAGCAAGGCGGTCAAAGTATTGGCCATCAGCCGAAGTTCCATAAGTACCCCCTATTTGCCAACTGAGGTGAAAAATATAAACAGCGGTTTGTATCCCATCGTTCGGCCCTTGTTTCAATACACCAACGGTAAACCCACTGGTCGGCTCCAGTTGTACCTACAATATTGCCTAAGTCCTGAGGGACAGCTGTTGGTC
>JAAFHQ010000051.1 GCA_013298445.1 Chitinophagales bacterium
GCGCTGGCCTCCGTGGCGGCATGCACATAGGGATGGAAGCCCCTCGATTCTCCAAGCCCCAAATAATCCGGGGCGATGGCAACATAGCCCAAAGCTGCACCCACTCCAGCCAATTCCCAGCCACCTCGGCGCTCGGAAGGCACATCGCTGGGGCCGTTTACGGTGCCATGTTGATAACACAACAGAGGCAGGGCTTTGTTTTCCACATCAGGAAACACCACCAACCCGGTGGCAGTATCTGGCTTACCGTCGATCCCGGTAGTGAGGTACCAAACTTTGTAGGTAGTGATGCTGTACTGCACAAAAGGGCCATAGGTCAGTGCCAATTCGTTTTTGGTGATGGCACCCATCGGGCGGGTTTTGATGAGGCGATTTTGGGCAACTGCCCCGGTGGTCAAGAGCAGTATACCGAGGCTTAGGTTTAAAATGAGTAATGCTTTTTTCATGGGCTTTATGCCTTTAGTTGTTGATGAAAAAATGACTTTTCAGCTGAAAAGTCCAATGTGGGATACTTATTCTCCAAACGTGTAATGTACTCAAGTTGTTGATGTAAAAATGTTTGATGAGTGACAGTATTTGGATGCAGGGGGCGATGTTGCAAAGCACGGTTTAATTTTTCAAGCTCCTGAACCTGGGTTTGGGTGGCTACATCAAAAAATGCATTTTTGAAATAGGCCCAAATGTAATCAGTCGCTTGAGCACTGGGGTGGGCCAGGTCTTCAGCGTAAAAACGGTAATCCCGCAAGTCATCCATCAGCAGTTCGTAAGCGGGGAAATAATGAACTTGTGCAAAATCATGGCACAATTGTTCAGTAGCCAATAATAAGGTGGCTTTGCTACGGGCATTTTCCACGATGCCCTCACGCAGGTAACGAACTGGGCTTACGGTAAGCACTACTTTTAACTCAGGATGCACCGCAAAACAGGCCTCAAGCGCGGCACCAAGTATTTCTACAATTTCGGGCAACTCCATGCGTCGCCGCTGAAAACTGGACTTGGGCAATTTGTGGCAATTGGAAACACTGCGTTTTTCTGCCAGGTGGTCCCATACATTGGCCGTGCCCAAAGTCAAAATCAATACATTTGCTTTTTTGAATTGAGCATGTGCAGCCTTTTGAGCCATTTCAATTCCAGCGAGGGCCTGATCAGATGAAGGAGCTGAAAAACTGCCATGGTGATCAAAACTATGCCAAAGCCCCTGGTATTCAAATAAATCAATAACTTGATAGTTTTTGGGTTGGCTCGCTCTGGTCAAACTCAGGGCAACCGAGTAAGGATTAAAAGCAATCCCCAAGGGGTTGTAAAAACTTGAAAACTTACGAGCAATTAATCGTTGTCCGATTTGTTCGACAAAACAAGAGCCAATGCCCAAAAAGTGATCGGCATAGCTCAATTGAAACGGGTAAACGGGTGGAGGCAAAATGCTCCGAAAATGCTCCATTTTGCTGCATTTAGTGGCTCCATCAAATCTACTGACAGCTTTTTTGCCAATTGAATCAACAATTTTATTCAATTTATCGTAAATTTCCTCGCCAAATCATTGATAACTGCTAATGAGCCTATTTGATCGACTGTTCAGAGCTTCCAATACAGGTGTTTCCACAACTCAATTGGACATAAAGTTTGGGCGATATACGGATTCTTACAAAACTCCGCTGAATTATCAGGCCTGGGAACAGTCACTGGCATTGTTTGAAGAAGACAAATACCTGGATGCCTACCGTGCATTTTTTCAATACCTGCGCGACGAGCGTGAAGACAATGTCCGTTGGTGGACTGAAGATGGAACGCTGCGTTTTGAATTCTATCAAGGGTCAAAAAAAATAACCGGCTACGCCAACGACGCAAAATTTCTGGCAGAGTCCAGAATCGCCTACTCCGAGGCTTTGAATGTAGGTTTTATGCGACGGCTTATAGAGCGCAATTTTATCCTGCAATTCAGTCGCTTTGCCCTCGATCCTGAGAACAACCTCACCATTCTTTTTGACACGCCCAAGGTCGATGCTTCACCCCATAAGTTGTACATGGCGTTGCGGGAACTGGCCATCAATGCCGATAAACAGGATGACCTTTTATTGGATGAGTTCAAAATGTTACAGGCAGTTGAGGCCGATCACTTGCAGGAAATTCCACTCCTTGAAAAAGAGGCCAAGTACAAATTTATCCAGGAAGCCATCAGTAGTACCCTCCGCGAAGTGCTGGAAGGCCCCCTAAACCGCGAGCAGTATCCTGGTGCCATTGCTTATTTGCTGTTGAACCTGGTGTTTAAACTCGACTACCTGGTTAAACCTGAAGGGTACATGATGGAGGAATTGGAACGCATTCAACGGCAATATTTCACCAAAGAAAACAAGTCGAACATCGATAAAAATCTCTTTTTGGCCAAAGACCTGCAAAAACTGTCGGAACGCCCCAAGGAGGAATTTTTTAAAGAAATGTACCGGGTGCGCAGCACCTTTGGCATCACCACTCCGGTCACTCATGATAAATTGGTAGCGCTCATCGATACGGAATTGCCTCAAATGGATTGGTATTGCGAAAATGGTTACCTCTCCGTTGCTTTGTCTATCACGGGTTACATTGTCAGTTCAGGTTTATTCAACTATGCGCTGCCAAAACCCGATCGCGATCTGCTCCATCTCTATATGCAGATTGTCGAAGGGGCGTATTTCCGCTCGCTGGGCTTCAAAAATGATTTTATCGATGCCAACAGTGGAACCATCAATCGGAGGGCCATTAAAAGGGCGATTGAAGACATTGTGGAAGATAACAAGGGCTTGTTCCCACGCTTTAGTCCCCGTGTGAGTGAAGTTGATTTTAGTTCTTTGGCTAAATTTTGTCGGACTTATTTGTTGATGATTAAAGGTTTGGAATTGAATTAATTTCCCATTGCCTTTTCCCAACGCAACTTCGCTACTAGATAGTTGTACCAGGCACTCAGGGCGTTGTTCTCGGCCTCACGCAGCGAGAATTCCGTATTCAACAAGTCCGCAAAAAGTAAATTTCCACCAACATACCGCTCCTTCTCCAACTCCAGAATTTTACGCGCTGTCGCCAGATTTTGCTGGGCACTTTGCCATTGCACCACACTGTTTTGTAGTGCGGTTTGGGTAGAAGCCACTTCGTAGCCAATGTCCTGTCGAATGCGTTCGATGGTGTGTTGGCTAACCTGGTTTTGCAACTTCAACACTTCCAGGTTCTTTTGTTTGAGGTTGCCGTCAAACAACGTAAAATTGGTCTGCAACCCAAGGTAAACGGCCGGAAACCATTTTTCCCAAACCGCAAAATTGTTGCTCAAATGTTGCGCCGATCCATTGGCAATGGCACTGAGATTGGGACGGTACTGTTCCTTGATGCGCTGCTGATCTAGCAGGTTGAGCGCGAGGCGTTGTTCTTCTTCCTTGAGTTCCCAACGCTGGCCTGTACTTGCTGAAGTTGAATTCGTGGTAAGGTTATTGGTAGGGGGAGCGATGGTACCCACTTCCAAAGGTGTATCAAGGGGCAGACCTACGCGGTAGGCCAGGTTTTGGCGACTCAAGCTCAGATTGTTTTTAGCCTGATCCCGCGAGGCCCGACTATTGTCCCTTTCCAGTTGGCTCCGCTGCACTTCGCTAGGCAATAAAGCACCTGCATTGAGGCGGTTTTGGCTGATTTGTAAAAGGGACTCTGCCCGCTTGAGCTTTTCTTCAGCAATGCTCAGTTGCTCTTGCTTCAAAAACACATCGTACCAAGCTTCTGCAATGGTGAGCCGGAAATTGGCCTTTTGTTTCTCTAAAGTGGATTCCTGCAACATTCTCTGTCCATCCGCACGCAATTGGTCAGTGCGCAAAGTGGGGTCGATGAGGGAGTAGCTGACATTCAGTGCACCCGTGATGTTAAAGACAGTGCCAAAACGCAGTTTCTGATCTTCGCCAGTGCCACTACCGCCAAATGCCCCGGCCTATGTTCTAAATATTGCCGATGGCTCCAATCCAGTAATCCTGCGAATGGCAAACAAGCTGCCAAACACTGCAATGAATAAAGTGAGGATCAAAAAACCAAAACGCATCCACAAAGGGAATTCAAAAATGGTACCCGCCTGGGCGACCCCGACCTTAAAGCCATTGACAAAAAAGTAGCCGATCAAAAAACCAATGATGGCCAAAATCATAGCCTGCATCAAGATAAGGCGAGAGATGTAGCCGTTGGTAGCCCCAATGGCTTTGAGCGTACCGTAATCCCGGATGCGGTCGATGGCCGCAGAGTAAAGGGTCAGGCCAATGATGACAAAACCGACGATTAGGGCGAATACAATCAAAGTTCCAAAAGACAGTGCGATGCCACTGGAGCTCAATACAGTCAGGATGGTCTCACGGGTGAAATCTTCGCTGGCCCAGGCTCGTACCCCTTTTAGGTTTTGGTTGATGTAAAAAATAACTTGCTCACGGGAAACCTTAGGGTCCCAGGTCAACAAAAAAGCACTGGCCTGATTGTTGGGGATATTGCCCAG
Organism: Chitinophagales bacterium; assembly: GCA_013298445.1. Lineage (GTDB taxonomy): Bacteria > Bacteroidota > Bacteroidia > Chitinophagales > Saprospiraceae > Haliscomenobacter. The sequence continues at coordinate 4,490 of JAAFHQ010000051.1, forward strand.
GTAGCGGGCTCTTTCAATGGAGGTAAAAGTATAGGTCCCTCCAAACGAACGCACCCCTTTGGTGTTGCCGGCAATGAAGACCTTTTTGCCATTGATTTCGAAATAGTCCCCAATTTTGGCACTCCCCAAAGCTTCGCGGTCAAACACATCGGTAATGATCGCGCCATCTTTAAGCAGATCCGCCGTACTACCCTCACTGAGCATCCAGGGGCCTCCTGCACACTCGGGATATTGCACCCCAATGAGCACTACGCCCGAGTTTTTGCCATTGGCAAATCGGGCACCACCGGCTGCCAGCACCAATGGACTGACCCGCGTAACGCCTGGCACACTCGCCAACTCGCGTGCTTTGCGCATGTCCAAGGTAGCCAAAGAGTTGACGTCATTCGTTGTATCATCAACCACCCAGATGTATTGCTGATTGTTGCGCACCAGTGCCGACATGGCGTTCGTCAAAAAAATAAAAATACCACACTGCTGTCCAATCAGAAAAACCGAAAGGATCACGCCAAAGAGCGCACCAAGGGACTTGGCCTTGTCATAAAGCAAAAAACGAAGCGCAGTTCTGAACATGATTTCTATTTGTGGTTGAGGAAGGTTGAGATGGTTTAGGGAGGTTTAGGCTACCGCAGCAACGTGGATGCGATCTTGTCAACGTCACTGCGGTAGCCTAAACCTTCCTAAACCTTCCTCAACCTGCTCAACATTTACTTATCCAATTCAATGACACATTCCACCCGGCTACCGATCAATACCTGGCTATTGTCCTCCAGTCGTACGTGTACCTCGCGCACCCGGCGATCTTCCAGGTTGTCGGCCCGATCAGAGAACAGGGATTTTTGCTTGAGGTAGGCTCCGGTAAAAACCACGGTACCTCGCGCCAGGATATTGCGCTCCCCTTGTGGACGGATGTAAGCTTTATTGCCGTTTTTGACCCGGAGTGCAAACAGTTCATCTACTTCTCCAACGGCCAGGTATGGGCCTTCTTTGGCAAATTCACCCAAAACAGTGGAGGTGCTGATGTAGTTGCCCGGTTTCACATCGCAAGAGAGGAAGGTGCCTGCCAAAGGCGCCCGCAGGCTTTTTTTACCCAATTGAGTTTGGCTCAGGCCGATGTCGGCTCGTAGCTCCTCCAATCTTGCTTCCTGTTGTTGGATGTTAGCTTGTTGTGCAGTGAGTTGTTTTTGAATGTCTTCCACCGTAAAGCGGCTGTCATCTACACTTTGCTGCGTGGCGGCATAGCCTTGCAGGAGTTTGAGGTTGCGTTCGTAGGTATTCTGGGCATTGGCCAGTTTTACCTTGAGCGATTCCAGGTTAGCTTTGGTCGCAGTGATGGATGCTTGCTGGGTTTTGATGCGGCTTTGGGTCTGGTGCAATTGAGCATTTTCAATTGAAGATTCAAGTACCACCAATGCATCACCCTTTTTTACCTGGGTATTTTCAGCAAACAAAACCTCCTTGACAAAACCTGCCGTCTCTGCATTGATGCTGATAATTTTGCCATCGGGTTCGATGCGGGCGATGCCCACTACTTCTTTGACCTTCATGGTAGAATCCAGGGGCACTTCAGTCGAAGTGAGGGGTTCTTTTTCAGTAGCAGCTGCGTTCGTTTCTTTTTTACCCCCACAACTGCTGATTGATCCGATTAGGAAAACGAGAAATAGATATTTGGTTTTCATGATATCAAAACTAAACTAGTGATCAAATTTTTGTACCTGGGTCACGATTCCATTGTTGACGGCCACAATTCGGTGGGCGTATTGCTCCAGGCGAGGGTCGTGGGTAACCACGCATACAGCCTTGCCCTGGTTGGCCAGGTGGCGCAATTCCTGCATGACTACATCCAGGGAGTCCTTGTCCAGGGAGGCAGTGGGTTCGTCACAAAGAATTAATTTGGGATTGGTCACCAGAGCCCGCGCAATGGCGACCCGCTGCTGTTGCCCACCAGAGAGTTGTTTGGGCAATTGTTTGCGCCGATCCATCATGTCGACCATTTCCAGGGCAGCATACGCGCGTTTGCGGCCTTCAGCATTGCCAACGCCTTGCAAACGCATGGGCATCATGACATTGTCTTCGGCAGAAAGGGGGGCTAGCAGGTTGAAGCTTTGAAAAACAAACCCAATGGTATTAAGCCGCAGCCGGGCGAGTTGCTTTTCATTCAGGCGATTGATTTCCTGCCCGTCTACCCACAAACGACCTTCAGTGGGGTATAGTACACAACCCAAAAGAGAGAGCAGGGTGGTTTTGCCCGATCCAGAAGGGCCGATGATCAGCAACAACTCCCCTTCATTCACTTGCATGGTGGTCGGCTGTAGTGCTATTATTTCCTGATCCCCGACTTTGTATACTTTGTTGACATTTTCCAGCTTGGCAATCATCAGGCGTGGTTTATAATTTTTTCACAATGAAAAACTGTGTTTCCATTGTAATTTAATGTAAAACTGGAAAAAGATGAAAAGGTTGAGGGAATTGGAAAAAATTTCCTTAGAGCATGTCTAAAAAAACAAAAAGGGCAAGAAACGAACCTTTCGCATCTCACCCGTTAGCGCAGAAAAAATGGTAAAATTTTTAGGACTCGCTCAATCGTATTGATATAGTTCCAAATCTTCAATCAGGTGGATCAGTTTTTGTGCATATTTTTTGTCTGTGGCATAACCTGCTTTGGACAAACCATGTGCCCAATCTGTGTAATTGCCCGCTCCGAATTTTTTCAAACCCTTGTAACGTGCACCTTGCAGCAGCATGCTGTGTGAGCGGAAACTTTCCCAGGCGGAGGGAAAAACGCGGAAAAAATCCTTGTGTGAATCATCGGTGAAATTGCGGCAGTGCCCCCGGCCACATGTTCGGGAGAAACACTTGATCCCAAAATGGTTGTTGGCCTGAGCAGACAGAGGGCTTTCCCCCGCGTCACTTTCCAACAAACCCTGGGCTAAAGTGATGCTGGCTGGAATGCCGTATTTGCCCTGTTCTCCCTTGGCGATATCCGCAAAGCGTTTCACATAATCAAGTTGTTTTTGTCGCTTAGACTGGCGTTTGCTGGCAGATTCAAATACTTCGTCCTGATCTGGAAAACTCACATTTTGGAAGGTGTTGGCCAGTTCTCCCAAGGAATTGGTACGGGTGATGGCAGCAGTGCCCCGCCCGGGCGGCCCGCTCTCTACTGGTTTAGAAGCAGCCGAGGAGCGAGGCACGGATGCCGTCCCCTCGGTGCTAAAAGAGAGCATAGAAACGTTCATAGGATGTAATGATTCTTTAGTGTAGGCGGTAGTTTGGGCATTGGCTGTTGAGCTCGGGCTCAGGCTTTGAATTTGTACCATCGGCTCAGCGCTGTTCAATTGCAGGTTTACGCTTAGCTCTCGAGAACTGAAGCCATATACCGCAATTGAACAAAGGGCAGTTTGAAACCAATAACGGTTGACTGCTCTGCGCAAATCGCGATGAGTTTGTTGTAGTTTGGATTGTACCACAGTCAGGTGATCGAGTTTGAAAGTTTTCATAGTTTTATGTTTTGGCAATTTTCAGGACGAGGCTTTGTTTTAAAAACAACAATGCAAATAAAATAAAAACTTTTTGTTTTGTCAAACAAAAAATACATTTTGTTTTTTATTTTTCGTTTGTGCCTGATACAACCACCGAAGACTACAGATACTCTTTAAGTGTTGTGACGCTGTCACAGAATCTGCGTTTAATAATTGGGAGAGTTGCATACTCCGTCTAACTTTGCACCTTAAATTTTGAAATCTGCTAAGGAAATGAAAAAAATCACATTGGCTCTTGTAGCATTGCTTGCTGTAATCGGTTCAGTTTCAGCTCAAAAGTATGGACACCTCAACTATGGCAATTTGCTGAGTGCCATGCCTGCGGTTAAAGACGCTGATAAACAATTGGAAGATTTCCAAAAAGCCTTGGTCTCGAAAGGGGAAGAAATGAGCACTAAGCTCAAAGATGGGTATTTGGCCTTTTTGAAGGATCAACAATCTGGCAACTTTTCTCCGGCCAAACTCCAGGAAAGACAAGCCCAATTGGAAGCTGAACAAACTGCCATTCAATCGTATGAAGAAGCGGTGCGCAAACAAATCTCGGACAAACGGGAGGCATTGTTAAAACCAATTTTGGATCGCGTCAACAAAGCGATTGAAGACACGGCCAAAGAAAAAGGCTTCGCCATGGTTTTTGACACCAGCTCCTTCAACGCCATTTTGTTTGCTAAAGAATCGGAAGACCTGTTTCCAACGATCAAAGCCAAACTGGGCATCCAATAAGAATGACAACATGCTAAGGGTCACCCCACGGAAGATTTGGAATGCGACAAAGGTGCTAAGTTCTTATTACCTGAGTCGCTTGCTCCAGAAACCAATTCAATGGGGTGTCCCTTTCAGCATTTCTATTGAGCCAACCACGGCTTGTAATTTACGTTGCCCTGAGTGCCCCAGCGGCCTACGGGCTTTTTCCCGACCCACGGGGAACTTACGCTCCGATTTTTTTCGAAAAACCATCGACGACCTTCATCGCGATCTCTCCTTCCTGATCTTCTATTTCCAGGGCGAGCCCTACATCAATCCCGATTTTTTGGACATGGTGCAATACGCCTCCCAGCGTGGCATCTATACCATCACTTCCACCAACGGTCATTTTTTGAATGAAGAAAATGCCCGCAAAACCATAGAATCCGGCCTGGATCGGCTGATCATATCGGTAGATGGCAGTACTCAGGAGGTATATGAACAATACCGGAAAAGTGGAAAGCTGGAAGTGGTGCTCCAAGGAGCCCGCAATGTAGTGAAGTGGAAAAAAGAGTTGAAGTCGAAAACACCACACTTGATTTTTCAATTTTTGGTGGTTCGGCCCAACGAGCACCAAATTCCGGAAATTTACAAACTGGCCGAAGAAATTGGCATCGATGAGGTCAGGTTAAAAACGGCCCAGATTTACGATTACGCCCAGGGCAATCCGCTTATCCCAAACCAGGATCGCTACTCCCGCTACCGCAAACAAGCTGACGGCAGCTACCGCATCAAAAACCAATTGCTCAATCACTGTTGGAAATTGTGGCACGCCTGTGTGATTACTTGGGATGGCGTGGTCGTGCCTTGCTGTTTTGACAAAGACGCCCAATACCGCATGGGCAATTTACAGGAGCAATCGCTTCGGGAGGTTTGGCAACAACAACCTTATCGGGAATTTCGGCAACAGCTCCTAAAAGGCCGGGATAAAATTGACATTTGTACCAATTGTACAGAGGGGTGTAAGATTTGGGCTTAGTTGGATTAATTTTTTTTCACAGAATTTTATTCGGTCAATTCCAACAATACAGATTAAGAATAGTCACATCCATTTCATCGCCCTTTCTAACAATATTTTTCGGTGTTTTTCCCAAAATTCTACTCGGTCATATTTATGTCATTGTTAAGTAAAGTTTAAAAAATAAAAAGAAAAAGATTGTATTGTTTGCTGAAAGTCGCGACCTTTATCCTCACGTCGCTGAAATAACTCAGCGGTTTTCCTATTTGTGCAGTTGAAGTGTAGCATCCTAAAGCTACCAGCGGGATTTTTTCTTGAGACCACTAGACTTTTATTTGATTTTTTTCTGAAGTGTGTGAGCCCTATCGCCTGTCGAAGCACTGCGATCGAGTAATGACGTACTTTTGGATTTGACGAGAACACCTTTAACGCATTTTGAGCTTGTGCAGTTGGAGTAGTGCATTACCTGTTGTGTATGTACCGAGTGATTTTTTTCAAGGGAAGCAATTGAACAGTAAGCAACCATATTTAAAAGAGGCTTTCAAAACTCAGCAAAATGTTATTCAAAATCATCCTGTCCGGTCATCTGGAGTTCGGATCCGACAGAACATTTGAGCTCGCACTCAATATGTTTTTGCAACGTGCAGAAACATATTACAAAAACGACATCCTGCTGAAACCCGAGGAGGTTTTTATCTCGGAAAAAAGTATGCTCGACGTTCCTCGTAGCATCATCAATACCGCTGCCGAAAAATCCTGGCGCAATACCGTACACCTGTTGGATACCATCGCACAATATGCCATTGCAGGCAATATTGGTGCCTGGAAGTTAGACAATGGTGCCCTGGTAGAGCATGCGTTTATTGAACCAAAAGGTGACAAATCTGCGGTACAAACTTTTCTGCGTGGTCGTGAACTCCTGACCCAGGGGCAACAAAGTGAGGCCAAAGATGCACTGAGCAGTGCCATCGAAAAATACACCCGCAACGCTTTAGCTTACGAGCGCAGAGGGTACGTCAACTACAAACTGGGCAACGTTGGTGATGCCCTGTACGATTTCACCAAGAGTATCGATATCTATCCACATAGCCCCGATGCCTACATGGGGCGCGCCATCGTGAACCTACACCAGAAGAATTACGCTGCCGCTGCCGCTGACCTGGATATGGCCATCAGAACCTCGATTCCACACCAACCTATCCACTGGCGTGCACGTCGCATGAAAGGTGAGTGCCACGTGGAACTCAGCGAGTTTGCCAAGGCAGAATTTGAGCTCAAGCTGGTTACCAACAAAACCTTCAAAGCAGAGGATTCCAATGCGGCCTGGCAACCCACGGCTTATTACAACTATGGCCGGGCGCTGTTTGGCATTGGCAAGTACAAAGAAGCTTTTCAGGCAGCGAGCAAAGCGAGGACGCTTTCTCAGGAGCCTTCTGCCGATTTGTTGCAATTCGTCAGTGTTGCTGCCGAAAAAGCAGGTGTGAGTAACTAATCGTACATTGGATTTTATGGTGAATTTAGTGGGTAACTGCTACCTCCAGCCACGAATTTTTGCTTCTATTCCTGACCTGATTGCTGCGGAAAGCACCCGACACGGGGGGCTTAGCCAAGGGGCTTATGCTGCCCTGAATGTAGGAATTTCTACCGAGGATGATCCCGCAGTCGTAACGGAAAATCGACGCATTTTTTTCAATAGCCTGGGGCTACAGCCCGATCAGGTGGCCAGTTCTTATCAAATACATGGTGATGATGTGCTGAAAGTGGAGTCTCCGGGACGCACGGATGGCTACGATGCCTTGATCACTCAGCTTCCCAATGTTTTTTTGACGGTTACCATCGCCGATTGCACGCCCATCCTCATTGCCGACCCACACACGCGGGCGGTGGCGGCCATTCACGCGGGCTGGCGCGGCACTGCTGCGGAAATTGTGCGCAAAACCCTCGTCCGCATGCAGGAAGAGTACGGCACCAATCCAGACCATTGTTATGCCTACATTGGCACCTGTATCGACGAATGTTCCTTTGAAGTTAATGCAGACGTAGCAGATCATTTTGCTGACAAGCACAAACGTTGGGACGAATCTTTGCAGAAATATTTTGTCGATTTAAAAGCGGCGAACTGGGCTCAATTGCTGGCCGCAGGTGTTCCTGCTGAACAAATTGAAGTCTCCCCCTACTCTACCGTGCTACACAATGAACACTTTTTCTCGTATCGGAAGGAGAAAGGGGTGACGGGGAGGATGGTAAATTTGATTGGGTTTAAGGGGTGAAGCTCAATTAGTCATTCAAGCCTGCTTTTGCTTCGTTTAAAAAATACAAAACCAGCCTTCGTTTGCGCTTATCCTTCAACAATTGTTTGAGCTTTTCATGATGCGCCCTAATGAAAAAAAGATCATTTCCTGTGCCCAAATTATATGCCAAAATTTGATTCTGGCTTAGTTTGGAGTGTTCGTAGTCCCCTTTCAGCATCTTGGTTTTTACGTCCCAGCGATACTGCACATTGGTAGAATCATTGATAATGTACTCTCCATTTTCGCCTGATAGGTAATAGACCATCTTCAAGGTAAGTGGCTTCGTGCTAATGATTGTAGATTCCAACCATTTGCTGCGGTAAGCTGGAATCATCGACAAATTCCCATTTTGCAATTCGTTCAAAACAGGCAATAATTTACCATCCTCATACCGATAAAAATAGTAATCAAACCACCAGATACCGGTGCCACTGGCAAAATTTTCCTTGTAATAAATTACCGTTTTGCCTGCTTCATCCACGTAATGTTCTATTTCCAGACCATAGCGATGCTCAATGTGTTGTTTTGCTATACAGTGGGAGTTTTGGAAAAAATAAACATCGGCACCCCAACTTGCCCCTGGGCCAAAGCTTAAAGCGAATTCACCCTTTTGGAGGTTAAAAGTGAACAAGAGCACTGGGAGTTTCCCCTCATACAGCATTTCTTTCTGGTAGTTCAAATGGTATTTTTGGGCCAAACTTTCGCTTACTCCACCTTTTTTTGCCTCTGCCAGCAGGCGGCTAAAGTCTTCCTCACTCCAGCTTATAGCCAATGGCTGGATCCCATAAAAAACCGAATCCGAATAATGCCTCGCCTCCTTCACCATCGGCTCAATTGGCAAACGCCCAACACTATCCAAAAAACTTTCCAATTGCTTTTCGCTGTAGGACATTGGCCGGGCATTTTCTTCAACTGGTGCTGCAGTTTGTTGACAACCCATAATGTAAAACACCCCAAAAAACAACACTATCAGATGAAATAAAAATGGTCGCATGAATTTTAGTTTGACAATATGAATAACGTAAATAATTCGCTCAGATTACAACTCATCAAATAAGCCCTGAAAGGGCGACATCCCCCAAAAACTGGGCATAGCCCGTTTTTTCCTCACCAATCCGCCAGTGCGCTTCTACACCCCAAGGTGCGAAATCGCACGTTTTCCATTTTTACACCCAAATCAATCAACTCAAAATCAACAATTTAACTTTGGCACACCTTTGGATTTTACTCCTACAAAAGAGCCAAAAAATGGATCGTGAACTCGCACCCGAAATCATCCGTAAACAACGCTTCAAAGGCTGGGGCTTTGCCCTCGTAGGCATCCTAGTGCTCGGTGGAGCCTATTTTCTGCTCAGTAAAATCTTGCGCACCAACATCCGCACATCCGAACTCCGGGTAGCCGTAGCCGAATTAGGCAGTGTTGAAAATACCCTGACCGCCAGCGGGGAAGTCATCCCGGCATTTGAACAAGTACTCGCCAGCCCTATTCGCGCCAGTGTCAAACAAGTACTACTGAGCCCCGGTGCCGCAGTACGGCCAGGGCAACAAATCCTGGTGCTCGACAAATCCCTGTCCCTCATCGAACTCGAAAAACTGAAAGACCAACTGGAACTCAAACGCAACGGCGTAGAAAAATTGAAGTACCAACTGGAAAAAGATGCCCTGGACGCTGAATTGGACAACCAGATTAAAGGCCTCAGCATCAATCGCCAGAAAGCCGAACTGGAAGATACCCGCCGCCTGTTCAAAGTAGGTGGCCGGACCCAGGAAGACGTCAGTCGCGCCGAAAATGCCCTGAAAATTTCAGAGCTCGAAAAAGACAAACTCGAAAATCAGGTACGCTACAACCGCCAGGCCAAAAGCACCAACCTGCGCGAATCAGAACTCCAGGTCCGCATCGAAGAAACGGGAATGAAAGAACTCCAGCACAAACTCAAAACTGCCGACATGGTGGCCGACCGCCCGGGCGTACTCACCTGGGTCAACGACAAAGTGGGCACCACGGTAAACGAAGGGGAAATGCTGGCAAAAATTGCCGATTTAAAAAGTTTCCGTATCGAAGGTTCCGCCTCTGACGCCTACGCAGAACAGGTGCAGGTGGGCTTGCCCGTGATCGTACGGGTCAACGAAACCGACCTGCGCGGCATGATCACCCAAATCAAACCTGCAGTGGAAAATGACGTGGTGCAGTTTTCAGTACAACTCGACGACGCCCAAAACGCCATTCTGCGCCCCAATATGAAAGTGGAAATTTTCGTGGTCACCAGCGATTCCAAACAATCGGTGCGGGTGGCCAATGGCCCTGCCTTCAATGGCAAAAAACGCCAAACCGTTTTTGTGCTAGAAAATGGCATTGCCCGGCGCCGCGAAATTGAAGTGGGGCTGTCCAACTTCGATTACGTAGAAATCAAAAATGGCATTCGCCCCGGCGAACGCATCATCGTCAGCGATTTGAGCCGTTTTGAACACCTTCGTGAAATCAC
>JAAFHQ010000490.1 GCA_013298445.1 Chitinophagales bacterium
TGGAGCATTTTGAGCGGGGTGAGGTTTTGCCGCTAACTGGTCATCAGGCCGAAATTACGAGTTTGGCTTTTTCACCCGATGGTCAATCCCTCCTGAGCACTTCCGCGGATGGGGTATTGCGTTTGTGGGACATCTACGGCAACCTCTGGATGGAACTCAATACGGGAGACAAGGATACGCCACCCATAGCTGCTTTTTCTGGGGATGGAAAAAACATCCTCGTCTCCAGCGAAGGCAATAAAACATTATTGGAGTGCCCCATGCCAAAACTGGTGTTGAACGAAATGAATCAAAAAGAAAAGGCTTTGGCTGGAAGAATTGAGGAAGTGAAGCGTAAGTATGGAGTGAAGTTTATGGAGTGAAAAAGGAATGTTTATTTACTTTTTCCCAACCACTTCAACGCATTCAAAACCAATTTATCCTGCACAGAATTCCCAAATTGAAACGACAACTCCGTGTTTGTCCCCCCTTCATAATCAATGTCATTGTGCCCCATGTTGAGGTACAACATGCGGTACTTTTTATTGGTCCACACTACGGGGTAATCCCCACTGTGCCAGATTTCGTGAGGTTTGGGGCCTGTACCTAAGGGGAAACTACTTGGGTCAATAGACAACAGAACTTGAATATCCGGGTTGCTGCGCAGATCATTTTTCCAGCGGTACCACTCATTAGGCGAGGATTTGAAAGTTGTTGGGATGCCCTTCAAAACCGGATGTTTGCCTTCCTTGCGCAAGACAGCCGAAGTGGGCCGCCAGGTGTTGCTTTTGTATTCACCTGCCCCGATGAATTGGTTGTGGTACCAGTCCCAATCTTGGTTGAATTTGGAAGGGGTAAGTGCAAAAGCAGCAAAGTGAAAACCCAACCAAGCCCCGCCGTTTTCCAAATAAGTTTGGAGTGCAGCCCTTTGATCCGGGGCTTCAGGGCGAGTATCCAAAAACACAACGACTTGATAATTGGCCAAATATTGGGAGTTCAGCAAAGCCCAATTGTTGGTTGAATCGTAAGCGAAATGATGTGACTCCGCCATTTTAGCAAACCAACGATTGGCTTCATGTACAAAACTGATATGGGCACGGTCATTTTGGGCAGTATAAAAGGCCAAGACCTTGAATTTGGGTTCATTTTTTTGAGCAAATGAAGCGCCAAAGTAACAAAGCCCCACTAGGAGGAACAGAATTCTTTTCATAAATCGCATGGATAAAACAACCACAATTATGTAGCCACAAATGCCACAAATTTTCACAAATTGAGGCACAAACTTCGTTTGTATTGACACGATTTAATTATCACAAAGGTGAAAAAAGAGGACACAGAGGACACAAAGAATCGTCAACGTCTAACTCTGTGTCCTCAGTGTCCTCTTTTTTCTCCTCTGTGGTAATTAAAATGTCGCTTTGGCTATCCCCGTTTGTGAAAATTTGTAACAGAATCCAAAGAAATACTCCACCAAAGGTGGGGCGTAAACCCTGCTTCTCAGCCTAGAATCTCCTTCAACCGCTGAACAACCTGATCTACTTCCGCTTTGGTGTTCATATACGAAAACGAAAAGCGCAGCGTCTGCCTCGGTGACCCATGTTTCAATGCATCCATAACGTGAGAACCCACATCTACCCCTGAACTACAGGCACTGCCACCTGAAGCAGCGACCCCGGCAATGTCGAGATTGAGCAATAAAAGATCCGCTCGCGGACCAGGAGGGAAACCGACACTGAGGATTTTGTAATGCCCCTGCCCAAATGGATCGCCATTAAACTCCAGATCGGCAAAATGAGCTTGTAATTGCTCCGCAAAATAATCGCGCAAGCCCAGGATGTGGCTGCGCCTTGCATCCATCTCCACAGTCGCCAATTCCAGTGCTTTGGCCATCCCCAAAATTCCGGAAATGTTTTCGGTTCCACCGCGCATGTTGCGCTCCTGCGAACCGCCGTCGATGTAGGGGTGAATGATGTTCTCGCTGTTGATGTAAATAAAGCCGATGCCCTTGGGGCCGTGGAATTTATGCGCTGAACCCGTCAAAAAGGCGATTTTGGTTTTTGATAGATCGATGGGATAAAAACCCATGCTCTGAACGGTATCGGTATGGAACAAGGCGCCATATTGGGCACAAAGCGTTGAAACCTGCTCCAAATCCAACAAAGTGCCAACCTCATTGTTGGAGTGCATCAGGGAAACCAAGGTCTTATGCGTAGCATCTTGTAAAAGCTCCTCCAAATGGTTGAGTTGGATGTGCCCATTGCTGGCTTGATCCACAAATACCACCTTCACTTCTTCTTCCTTCGATAGCGTTTCCAAAGAATGCAAGACACAATGGTGCTCTGTACGGGCACTGATGATCCGACGCACGCCCAAGTCTTGCACCGAACGTTTGAGCGCCATATTGCTCGATTCCGTTCCACCAGAGGTGAAAAAAATCTCCCCAATGGAAGCATTCAAAGTGCGGGCAATCTGTCGCCGGGCCTGCTCAATGGCTGCCCTGGCTGTGCGCCCTTCCTGGTGAATGGAGGAGGGATTGCCGTTGGTGTGGCGCAAGGCATCCATCATGACTTCAATCACGCGGTCGTCGATTGGGGTAGTGGCGGCATTGTCGAAAAAAATACGCATAGAAAGGGGTTTAGAAAGTTGAGAAGGTTGAGAAGGTTGAGGCTACCGCAGCGGCTTGTACAAGATCGCGTCTAAGCCGCTGCGGTAGCCTCAACCTTCTCAACTTTCCTCAACCTTCTCAACTTAATTTAATTTACTGTACCATTGATTCACCAACTCCTCCTCCACATTGAGGTTACTCTGGTGCTGAAACTCGTTGGTATGCACATTATACACATAATCCTTAGCCCAGGTTTCATGCTCCTGTGCCAATTGTTCAATTGCACTCATGATGTACTTCACCTCGACATCACTCATTACCGGATGGATCGACATGCGAATCCAGCCCGGTTTTTCAGTCAGGTCGCCAAGGTTGATCTTATCGGTGATGGAGCGGGAATGATCCCGGGACACTTCCAGCAGGTAATGGCCATAAGTGCCCGCACAAGAGCAACCTCCCCGGACTTGGATGCCAAAACGGTCGTTGAGAATCCGAACACCTAAGTTGTAGTGCAGGCCATCGATGTAAAAGGAAATCACGCCTAAACGGTCCCGGTGCCCATGGGCCAGAAGGTGTAAGTTGGGAATGGCCTCGAGGCGATCCCAAATTAGATCCAGCAGTTCGTGCTCGCGCTGGAGGATGTTTTCTACCCCCATTTGAGCCTTGAGTTGCATGCAGAGGGCTACCCGCATGGTTTGCAGGAAGGCAGGTGTGCCGCCGTCTTCCCGGGCTTCAATTTCTTCGATGTATTTGTGGCCACCCCAGGGATTGGTCCAATCTACGGTGCCACCACCGGGGTTGTCAGGAATGCGGTTCTTGTACAATTTGGCGTCAAAAATCAAAATGCCCGTAGAACCAGGGCCACCTAAAAACTTGTGGGGAGAAAAGAAAATGGCGTCCAGGTGTTCCAGTGGGTCTTCCGGGCGCATGTTGATGTCGATGTAGGGGGCGGAGCAGGCAAAGTCTACAAAACAAAGCCCGCCGTGCTGGTGCATGATTTTGGCAATCTCGTGGTAAGGGGTAAACAAACCCGTCACGTTTGAACAAGAAGTGACTGCTGCTATCTTAGTTTCACGATTGGCGTAACGCCGCAACATGGCCTCCAGATTGTCCAAATCCACCAAACCATCTGCTGTTGGAGCAATCACTTCCAGATCGACCAGAGTTTCCAGCCAGCTGGTCTGGTTGGAGTGGTGCTCCATGTGGCTGATGAACACAATCGGGCGCTGATGTTCGGGCAATTTGACCAGGTGTTGGTGCCGCTCGTGGACTTTGAGGCCCAAAATGCGTTGAAATTTATTGACCACCCCGGTCATACCCGAGTTGGAGGATATGAGCACATCCGAAGTTTGTGCCCCTACGTAAGATTTAATTATGGCCTTGGCCTGGTGGTAGGCCTGGGTCATGGCACTGCCCGTAATGGTGGTTTCGGTATGGGTATTGCCTACAAATGGCGCGATATCGTGGGTCAGAATGTCTTCGATGGGTTGGTACAAGCGTCCACTGGCCGTCCAGTCGGCGTAAATGATGCTTTTTTCGCCATAAGGGCTCTGGAATTTTTGATTGGCACCAATGACATTTTTGCGAAAGGTCTGGAAGTAGGCTTCCAGTGAAGCGACCATTGTTGGGCTTTGCATGGCTTATTTGGTTTTGATGAGTAGCTGGGGTGATTTTGGGTGCAAAAATACAAAAAGGGTGGGATGTGGGAGGGGGAAATTTATGGGCGGTTTATGAGTTCAAAAGCGACTCAAACCTTTAATGATGCACATAACGCATTTTTTTTACCGCAGAGTTTCACAGAGTACGCGCAGAGTCTCTCAGAGTTGTTAGGGCACCTGCGGTGCCAAGAGGCCTCAGAGGTCGCCTTTGCTGAAGGCTAGTTCGTTACTCGTTATCAATTCCCGACATTAGGCTTGATTTTAAGCAAGATTTTTCTGGAGCCCTAACTCCCAGCCACCGCAGGTGGCAAACTCCTTAAAACTAAAAAACTCTGCGCAAACTCTGCGTGTACTCTGTGAAACTCTGCGGTAAAAAAACTACAGTTAAATTGAAATCGCATTAAGGTGATCGTACAAGGCTGGGAAAAGGGAGAGAAATTTGTCAATTCCACTTTATTGCACCTGGAAATTCGGGGGGATAAAATTTGGATTCAGCAAAACTGGACGGAATTGCAAATCGCTCAGGAGCTGGTGAAAAGGGGAGTGCCTGCTGAGCAGATTGTGCTTGGATTTTTGCCAGAGTATATGTGGGAGGATTCGGAGTATGCTGTGGCGTGAGCGCAAAGGAGCTCACGGTTCATCGCTAAGAATTTTGTTTGATAAATTAAAGTGCCCATCTATTTCCATATGGGCCATCTTTACTTATAGACTTGGCAAAGCCATTTTTTTCATCCGCCAAAAAATATAAAAAGGGCTCGCCTTTGATGTGAATCAACACGAGAATCTCCTTATTGATCCACTCCACCGAAATGTCTTCTTCTCCCAGATTGGGCTGGTAACTAAATGCAGTGGCATAAGCGTCACTAATTGGAGGAGTTATGCCTTGTTCATAAAGTATTTCCA
>JAAFHQ010000491.1 GCA_013298445.1 Chitinophagales bacterium
AAAACATTAAAAAAGAGGTAGTTGAAATTTTATTAATACTTGCTCTTGTTGAAAATTAAGGGAATTGAGTTATATTAACAGCCTACATCAATCAGTCTGGCTCAATGAAAAAAATTCTTCTTCTTTGTATTGGGATTGCTTTGCTGCCTGGTTTGCTCCCGGCCCAATCCACTTGGATCCGCGTCAACCAACTCGGCTACCTCCCGGAGGATAAAAAAGTGGCGGTGCTCGTCAGCAAGGAAACACCCCAGGTCAGTAGTTTTGAATTGTGTGAAGAGTTGAGTCACAAGGTCGTTTTCAGCAGCCGCAGCATTCAGACCTTTGGGGCTTATGCCTCCTTTCGCTCGGGCTGTCGGCTCAACTTTTCCAGCTTTAATCGCGAAGGCCGGTACTACGTGCGGGCAGCCGGGGCACGTTCGCCCAGTTTCCGCATTGCCGCCGAAGCATATGCGGGTACTGCCGACTTCATACTGCGCTACATGCGGCAGCAGCGCAGTGGCTACAATCCCTACCTCAAAGACTCTTGTCATACTCAGGATGGCTACATTGTGTACCATCCCGATCCGGCAAAAAATGGCACCCACCTTGACGTTTCCGGTGGCTGGCACGATGCTTCCGATTATTTGCAATACGTGACAACCTCGGCGAATGCCACTTATCAAATGCTGTTTGCCTACCAGCAAAATCCAGGTTCTTTTGGCGACGCCCACAGTGCCAATGGCCACCCCGGACCCAATGGCATTCCCGACGTATTGGACGAAGCCAAATGGGGCCTCGACTGGTTGCTCAAAATGAATCCCGCCAAAGACGAAATGTACAACCAGTTGGCCGACGACCGCGACCACCTCAAATTGCGGCTGCCCAATCTGGACTCGGTGGTGTACGATCCCAAACAGGGCCTCCGCCGCCCGGTCTACTTCATCACCGGGCAGCCCCAGGGTTTGTTGCGTTACCAAAACCGGACGAAGGGGGTGGCTTCCACCGCAGGGAAATACGCTTCGACCTTTGCACTGGGCAGTCGGGTACTGGCTCCCTTTTACCCCGAATACGCCCAAAAGTTGTTGCCCAAAGCCTGGGATGCCTACACCTTTGGCCGCAAATTCCCCGGGGTATGTCAAACCGCTCCTTGCCGTGCACCCTATTTTTACGAAGAAGACAATTATGTGGATGACATGGAATTGGCCGCTGCACAGTTGTTACAGCTAGCTCCCCAACGCAGCGAACTGCTCCAACAAGCGAGTGAATACGCCCGGGCTGAACCAACTACGCCCTGGATGGGTGCAGATACTGCCCGGCACTACCAATGGTATCCTTTTGTGAATCTGGGGCATTACCTGTTGGCCCAACAGGGTGGGGGAGTGGGCACACCTTTTCGCCAATACCTTCAGGCGGGTATTGAAAAAGTGAAGGCCAGGGGGCAAAACAACCCTTTCCTCAACGGTGTGCCTTTCATCTGGTGTTCGAACAACCTCACGGTGGGCATTTTGACCCAATTGCACCTCTACCGCCAACTGACCAAAGACGATCAATACCAGGAATTGGAGGCCGCCATGCGCGACTGGCTGTTTGGCTGCAATCCCTGGGGTACCAGTATGATTTACGGGCTGCCTGCCGATGGGGACAGCCCCGTTGATCCACATTCCGCTTTTACCAATCTCTACAATTATCCCATTGATGGGGGCTTGGTGGATGGTCCCATTTACGGCAGCATTTTTGGCCGCCTGATTGGCATCACCATGCACGAAGCGGATGAGTACGCCGAATTTCAATCCAAACTGGTGGTGTACCACGACGATTACGGCGACTACTCCAGCAATGAACCGACGATGGATGGTACCGCGAGCTTGAGCTACATCTTATCAGCGTATGAAAAGGAGGGCAAAGTGGCGATGGATCAAAACCAAAGGGATGTGTACGGTGGTATTCAGGGGATGAATCCGCAGGAACCTACGGTTTATTTGACCTTCACTGGCCACGAGTTCGGAGAAGGCAGCAAATTCATTCTGAAGACTTTGCAAAAACAGGGAATCAAAGCTTCGTTTTTTTTGACGGGCGACTTTTTGCGGACGCCCCAATTCAAAAGCAGCATTCAACAAATGCTCAAAGACGGGCATTACCTGGGGCCTCATTCGGACAAACATTTGTTGTATTGTGATTGGGGAAAAAGGGACTCGCTGCTGCTGAGCCGCGCACAATTTAAGCAGGACTTGCTGGCCAATTTGCAGGTGTTAAAAACTTTCGCACCCTCGGCGTCCATTACCCATTTTATGCCGCCTTACGAGTGGTACAACGAGCAGATTACCAAGTGGAGCAAGCAACAGGGTTTACAGTTGATCAACTTTACTCCCGGCACGGGCACCAACGCGGACTATACCACGCCCAGCATGAGCAACTACCGCAGCAGTGCACAATTGTACGAACGTTTGCTGGATTTTGAACAAAAGAACCCCTCCCGGCTCAATGGAGCGATTCTGCTGATCCACCTGGGGACGGACCCGGAGCGGAAGGATAAGTTTTATCGGCGGCTACCGGAGTTGATTGCGGAGTTGAAGGGGAGAGGGTATGGATTTGGGCGGTTTTGAAGTAGCCTCCTGAGGTGAATCTTGAGTGCCTTAGGTTTCTTAGGTGGTGAAAAAGAAAAATCTTTATTTTACCACCTAAGAAACCTAAGGCACCTAAGAGCCACCTCAGGGGGCCTAGTGATAAAATCACCCATTTGCGTGAGCAAAGCTTCATTCCATTTTCAGAACTTTGCCCAAAATCACACAACCATGTTCACACCTGCCCAACGTTTGTACTTCTTATTTTTATTCGTCCTGACCTTCATCATGTTCCTCCTGGCGGCCTACACGGCCTGGATCGATCCAGCCATTACCTATGGTTTTTGGCCTGGCATCAAACATGGTTTTTTTGCGGTGCAAAATGGTTTCATTGGCCTGTTTTCCGGTCGGGAGTATTATGCGCCTTTGGTTACAGGAGGATATCGTTGGGGCTACTGGATCGGATTATTTTTGATTCCAGGGATAATTCGGATTGTATCTGAGGTGCTGGGTGTGTTGGTGGAGCATTGGTTGCGTTAAAATTAGAGTGATCACCACTTCAACCATTTCCCTACATTCCGTTGCCCCTCCACGACCACTTCAATCGCGTAAAAACCAGCGGGCAATCCATCAAAAGCAGTCAGGGGAACCCGATTTTCCCCCGCTCTAAGGCTTGTTTTAAAAGCGGTACCCTGGCCACTTGCGGCAATGGCCCGCACCGTGGCCTCAGTAGTTCTGGGTGAGATCAAGGTCAATGTTGCCGCTCCGTATGATGGATTGGGTTCAATTTGCAACTTGAATTTTACCTCCTCCGAGGCCTGTCTGGTTGCGACCAAAGGATCAGTCACTACGATCCGCACCTTGCGCAGGTCTTCCTTGTACACCACTATTTTGGGCAATACCACCAAGCCATCCGGACGGACCGTCACCTTTCCACTTTGTAAAATGGCATTGGTTGCCAGGTCACGCACTTGCCAATTTACTTCACTGCCCGGGCGAGGGCTAAATTTTTGCAGCCTTCTCAATGCCAAATCTGCGATCAGGGAATTGATCGGGCAATTGTCGTTGGTAAAACTGGCCTTTGACTCCAACCAAACAATGGATGACCACAAGCCTGCCTGATCTTGGATGCCGTTGAGGTCCCAACGGTGAAAGCCGCCCCAGGTGCCCCAATTGTCGCCGTCGCCATTGTTGATGCCCAGTTTTCCGGTGCCTGGATCATTGTTGTTGGGGTCGAGGCGGTGATTGAAAAAAGCAGGGTAGGATTGTTTGCTGCTGAACAATTCCTGGGTGGCCAGGTTGTCCAGAGCGGTTTGATTGCTGGCACCTAAGCCTTGAATCCAGTGGTAGTTCAATTCATCGTAGGTATGTTGGCGTTCATCCCAAGAGATTTGGGCGCCTAAGCCCAGGCTGTCTGCCTTGCGGTACTGAGCGACCAGGTCGGGGCCCCAGTGCATGCGGTCGTTGATGTCATTTTTTCCAGCCCAGGTTCTAAAAATGGGTAAATCGCGGGTAGCGGAAAGGGAGGTAGTGAGGTCAAATACTTCATTGATGCGCACGGACTGGCCGTTGGGGTAACGCAAATTGGTAGGCAGGTTTTCTTCCACCGTACCGTGAATTTGGGTAATTGTTGCTTCATTGACCCGCCGATAACCATTGTTGAAGGCGCTGATGGTGGAAAAAAGCTCAGGAAAAGCCTTGCCCAAAGCGGATACTCCGCCCGAGCCCATGCTGTACCCTTGGAGGGCTACCCGGCTAGGGTCCACCCGGTATTTGCGCTGGATCCAGTTGTTCACCCACAAAATGCGCCGTTGGGTATAATTGATAAGGGTATCGCCCGGCTTGGCATCGGCACTCGGGTCAAAAGGATTGTAACTCTTCGCCCAACCGAACCAGGCGGTACGGCCCGAAGTCATCAAGGTATCGCCTTCATATACGATGATGCGGGTGAAATCATCGGTATGGGAAACAGAAATGCCCAATCTTGGGGCAATGTTGAATTGGCCCGTTTTATCGGCGGTGTGGTGGACGGCAAATCCGCCGCCGCCGTGCAACCAGTGGGTAGCAGGAATCAATTTGCCTCCACTGGTATCCATATTGAGGGCTTCACTAACGATGAACATGGCGGGCATGCCGTTTTTATATACATTGGCCATCACCGGGAAGTCGGGGCGGCCAGCTGAATGGTCTTGTTTGCCCAACAGCCACATTGCGTACCACTTGGCCGGATAGCCGCCGTTTAAGGTATTGGCCAATTGCAGGTGGCAGTTGACGGGCTCTTTGATGGGGTCGTAGGTGTATTTTACCGCCGCCGTTGTGAGGTTTACGCCAGTATTCACGGCGGTTTTGCCCCATTCCACTACCGCGTAAAAGGCCGAACCGGAGTTGGTGACGGTTTCCACAAACAGCCCTTCGCCGGGTGCCAAGGTATAGGTGCTTCCATCGGGTTTGGGGATGGTGTAGGTAAACTGTTTGTTTGCGGTTTGTTCGATGAAGGTTCCGGGCAAATACTCGTAGGCAAAAGGCCGACCGATGGGCGTAGCCTGGCTGACGTTGCTGAAGGCAGTGGTGTTTTTGTAAATGGCGTAAGTTTCTGGCAGG
>JAAFHQ010000492.1 GCA_013298445.1 Chitinophagales bacterium
ATCAGAAGTCGGCAAAATGTCGAAATCCTTGTACAACGTGATCAATCCCGACGATGTCGTTGAGCAATACGGCGCCGACTGTTTCCGCATGTACGAGATGTTCCTGGGACCAATCGAACAGGCCAAACCCTGGGACACCAAAGGCATCAGCGGGGTGTACAACTTCTTGCGCAAATTCTGGGGTTTGTTCTTTGACAAACTGGGTAATTGGGCGGTTTCGGATGCCGAGCCCACCCGCGAGGAATGGAAAATCCTGCACAGCGCCATCAAACGCATCACCGACGATGTGGAGCGCTATTCCTTCAACACCTGCGTGAGTACCTTCATGATCGCCACCAACGACTTGCAAAAAGCGGGCTGTAACAAAGTGGCGATTTTGGAAGAAATGGTGCAATTGATCGCGCCTTTTGCGCCGCATTTGGCGGAGGAATTGTGGCAGGGCTTGGGCAAATCCGGCTCGGTGCACCACGCCAATTTCCCGATTTTGAACGAGGCTTATTTGGTGGAAGATACCATCGAATACCCCGTGCAAATCAACGGCAAATTGCGCACCACGGCTGCTTTTGCTGCGGATACGCCTCCACAGGTTTTGGAAAAAGCCATTTTGGAGCTGGAAGCGGTGCAAAAATGGACCGAGGGTAAGGAAGTGAAAAAAGTGATTGTTGTTCCGAAAAGGATGATCAATATTGTGGTGGCGGGGTAGGTAGAACTACTGCGCTATAAAGTTACAAAGGCTCTGAGGGGATTTCTCTTAGGGCCTTTGTGGTTTGAAACCTAGAAAGTCATTCGGAAGACCCCCGATACCTCACCGCCAAGCTTAAAATGGCAGCCCATGCGTTAACCCAATCAACCGCTGGGTGAGTGCGGGCAGGCGAGCCAATGTTTTCAGGGCCAATTGTGTACTTTGTTTTTTGCCGAACAAAAGTTGGAGATATTGCCCTGCCCAAATTCGGTTGTTAAAATTGGCTTTCCAGGCAGTGATATAGCGGTTGGCCAATGCCGTTTTATCAATTTCACCGCAGTGATAAAGCAAAATCAAATCCGCCAATATTTTGGAAGCCCGCATGGCCATACTCATACCATTGCCACAAAGAGGAGTGATTGCTCCAGCTGCATCTCCCAGCATAAACATGCCGTTGAGGTAAGCAGCTTTGGGATGAAAATAGATGTTGCTGATCACCAGGGGCGAATCATACAAAAAAGTGGATTGGGTAAAATATTTCTTGAGCCAAAGGTTTTTATACAGCACCCTTTCTTCCATGGTTTTTAGGTCATTGCCCGCTTGTTGTAGGTTGCTGGCTTTGGAAAGGTAACACAAACAATATTGATCCTTATCTACTTTCGAAATCCCACAATAACCGTCCTGAAAGTTGTGCAATTCGATGCGATCTGCTGCCAGATCCGCCTGGATGTGGTACTTGACGCCAATGTAGTTGGGTGAATTTTTGGAAATGGGATGGCTGGGTTTGGCGAAGTTCGGGGCATATTTTCCAAAACTTCCACAAATCAATTGTGCAAAATAATGGCCTTGGCTGGTGTGGATAACCGATACCTGATCATCGGCGGCCTTTACATCGTTTACCTTACAATTTTCTAAAACCGTAACGCCTTTACTGCGCGCCAACAGGCACAAATACTGATCCAAACTGTACCGGCTGATCCCAAAACCGCCCAAGGCAAGGGAGCTTTGCAGCATAAATCCACTTTCGGCAGATATGCCCAATTGTTTGATGATCGGAAGCTGGAGATCAGCTAGTGGGACCCCTAGTTCAGTCAAAAAATCCCAACTTTCCATCGAGATGTACTCTCCGCAGACCCGATGCTGCGGGTAACTGTTTTTTTCAAACAAAACTACTTCCATACCTTGTTGAGCGAGTTGGATGGCCAGGCACAACCCACCCAAGCCCCCACCAATGATGGCGCAAGGGTATACTTTAGGGGGATTATTTGTTTCCATAGACGATGACTTCGTGACGAAAAGCCCATTTATTGATCACGGAAAAATGGGTTGCGCCAGCTTTTTTGAGTAAAGTGATCCATTCTTTTTTGGTGAAACCGCGGGCAACAGAAAGGGGGGCGTCGTTTTTTACCAAATAGGATTTAGAAAAAAGGGCGGTGAGTATTTTGATGGCAAAGTAAGCAAAGGTATTTCGTTCCAAATCGTTGATCAAAAGAACGATTTTTCGATCGAGGGCAAAGTGAATTAGTTCAATCAACTGGTTTTCATCCAGGTGATGGCAGAAAAGACAAGCGTGAATGATGTCAACCTGGGGTATATGAAGAAACATATTGCGGTAATCATCGCAAATGAATTGAATATCCTGAGCCCTTTGTTGGCGAGTGGCGTATTCAATGCATTCGGGTTTCAAATCGATTCCGAAGAGCCGGAAATCCATTTTTTTGCGCAGCCGCCATTTTTGGATGTGTTTCAAGGTATCGCCGCCACCGCACCCAATGTCAATAAGGGTATATTTTTGATTGGGCTGCACCACTTTTTTTAGTGCAGAGAAAGTAATGTTGTACCCTCCCAATAGCGTATTGATTCGATCCAGTTCCCGCAGGTTTTGAAACAAGTCGGCCGCGGGAATCCCTGCTTCGTCCAATAATTCTTTTTGCAAACTTCGATTTTCAAGCATAGCACAATCGCATGGTTTCTACGGTCAATCCAGGACCAAATGCAGCGGCAAAAATGGTTTGGTTTTCAGCTGAGTGCTCCAATTGATCCAGAACATTTTTAAGTACAAAAAGGACAGTTGGGGACGACATGTTTCCATAATCCCTGAGTATTTGGTAGGAAGCCGCCAGATCAGTGGGGCTGAGCCCCAAGGCTTCACCGAAATTATCAACAATTTTTTTGCCACCAGGATGAACCGCCCAATGGTTGATCGATTCAGGGCTGATTCCTGCGCCATCGAGCATTTTTTTCATGTTGTTTTTGATCAAATCGCCTACATAGGAGCTTAGGCTCATAATAAAACCGG
Source organism: Chitinophagales bacterium (assembly GCA_013298445.1). Lineage (GTDB taxonomy): Bacteria > Bacteroidota > Bacteroidia > Chitinophagales > Saprospiraceae > Haliscomenobacter. The sequence goes on from JAAFHQ010000492.1 coordinate 2,982, forward strand.
TTTCGGAAAGCTGCCACGCCATTTCATTGCGGCTGTCGGGAATGCAAAAGGAATCAAAACCCGTAATGGCTAAATTTTTACTGGAAGGTTCGTTTTGGGGCTGACTACTGAGCAAAACAGCAGCACTACCATCGCCAAAGAGGACGTTGCAGAGCAGATAATCCTGATTGTAAATGGTTTGAAAATGCAGGGTACACAGCTCTGTGCACACCACCAATACCTTTGCATTAGGCGAACTGCGGCAAATGCCATCAGCTTGTTTGAGGGCAATGATGGCAGCATTACAGCCCAAAAAATTGACGCTGCTGCGGTGGGTATTCGGAGGTAAGGATAGCGCTTGTAACAATTCAATATCCAAACCCGGTGCCGACAATCCCGTGCAGGTAACGGTAATGAGGTGGGTGATGCTGTTTTTCTGCTCCTCAAAATCAGGTAAATTCTGGATGGCTTTAATGGAAAGGGGGAGTGCTTCTTTTTTGAAAATGGCCATGCGCTGAGAAAGCGTAGGCGAGGGGAGTAGTTGTTTGTTTTTTGGGAAAAAAGTGAATTGTTCAGGAGACAGTCCATAATCCTCCAGCACGGAGTAGCGGGTGGAGGTCCCCGATTTGGAATCGAGGATTTTCATTTTTCGTTTTACGGCTACATCATCAGTAGAATTGGTATAAAATGTAGTCAGCACTTCTTGCTCGTATCCATTTTCAGGAACGGCAGTAGCAATATTTTGGAGGTAACTCATTCGTTTAATTTTTTAGCAATAAAACCACAAAGCACGCATTCATGGAAATTGCGGCGATGATGTTCATTAACATAGTATTCCGGAAATTGGCCTGGGTGGTGCTTTTGAAAACCTGGATTAGCCAATAAGTAAAAAAAACAGCAATCGGGGCAAAAAAGGCTTGAAGAATAAAAAAGTCGCCCACCTGATTCATTTTGCTGAAATACAAGTAGTAACAAAGGTTGCAAGCAGCGAACATTACTGCCGAAAACACAAAAGTGCCCCGATACCCCAATTTGTAACTGATGGTCACCACGCCATCATCCAAATCTTGCTGGTGCTGGTAAATCTGCGTTAGCGGATATACACCAGCGATTTGTAGTGAGCAAGCTGCCAATACCAAAATGGTAGTAGCGTTTAGGTCCATCATTACTTTGGTAACACCCAGGTAGGACATGAAAAACGTAAAAGCACCCTGGAAAAAGGTTACAACCAGAAATCCCAAAATGGGGTATTTTTTTAAGCGGATTTGTCGAGCACTGTATGCGCGAGATGCCAGGATGTAAAGGAGTAAACACAATGAAAAAGCAACATTGACCAAAAAAACCGCGAGTAAAATTGCCATGACATCCAATACTAAGGTAACGTAAAACAGCTTTTTAGTGGGCATTGGCGGTTTTTCCAGTCCGCCAATGCTGCCTTCATCCCGATCAATGTAGCTATTGTAGCCATTGCTAGCTGGATAGACCAGGAGATGGATGATGAAAAAGGGAACGCATACATTCATCCAGGAATATGCTGTGTCAATCTGGCTGAGGGCCAACAAAAAGACGGGCATCAGGAGAATTGAAAAGGGGATTCTAAGCAGTTTGAGGGTATTTAGGTCAAGCATTGCATTACATTGAAAAAGTGGCTTTAATGGAGATGTTTACCGTGTTGCTGAGCGTGATGCTAGATTTACCAACACCATAGGTCAGGCGATTAATACTGAATTCAGTGGTTTGAAAATCTTGGGTATTGCCATTTGGTGTTACTGTGAAAGGCAACTGTATGGATTGAGTAATGGCTTTGATGCTGAGGTTGAAAGTCCCCAAATAGCCACTATCCGTTTTGGTGATTTTGGTGGCGACTAAGGAAATCACCGGGTATTTTTCGGCATCAAAATAATTTTCACCTTTTAGATGCTTATCGCGAAGGCCAATACCGGAATCCAGAGAGTTGACTTGTACGGTGGCAGAAATTTTACTTTTTTCGAGGTTATTGGCATCAAAGAGTACCTCCGCAGCTACTTTTTTGAAACTTCCGTTGGTATTGACCCCGGCATTCTTGATTTTGTACACTACGTTGGCACTCTGCAAGACCAGATTTTTTTGGGCAGACACAAAAGTAGTAGGGCTAGCTATGAATAGTACCGCACAAAATAGGATACTCAATTTTATCATTT
>JAAFHQ010000493.1 GCA_013298445.1 Chitinophagales bacterium
CAAGCGGAGGTAGGTTTTGAATTTCAATTCGCCGGGCAAGGCCATAAAGGGGAAAAATACTTGCACAATTGTAAAATTCTGGAGGTGGTTCCCTTCCAAAAGCTTCAATACAGTTGGGCTTATGAAGGGCATGAGGGGATGTCTTATGTGAGTTTTGAATTGGCTGAAGAAGGGCAACTAACTAGGTTAAAACTTACTCATCGAGGTTTGGGTAGCTTCCCAGATAATCCCGATTTTGCCAAAACCAGCTTCCAGGCGGGTTGGAATGCGTTGATTGGAGTGAGCTTGAAGGGGTTTGTGGAAGGAGATTGAGCGGCGCATTGTAAATGACCAGACCGAATCAAACTTCTGGGCATTTCAGACTTTACATGGGAGTTAAAGAACTTCATTGTCGAGCAGCATTTATGCACAAAACGAATCAATTGTATTCGGCTTCGCCAAATCTTTTGACACTACGACGACACGACGTTTTGCGTTGACGATGCTTCACATTTTTTCTAAAGCGACATGATGGGAAAACGGATGAAACGGATTTAACGGATAAAAACGGATTTTGACTCGCCTTCGGCTCGTCCTTATCCGCCGCAGGCGGAAAAAAATCCGTTCCAATCCGTTAAATCCGTTTCATCCGTTTTCAATCCTGCCGCTTTGGTTGAATAGAAAGAAAACGTCGTGTCCTCGGTCGTGTTAAAAAACAAGCAGCGAAGCTGCGTGAAATAGGACTTATAGGTTTAGCTTAAAGTACCCCCTTCAAAAAACGCCCCGTCACCGACTCAGTGCAATCCAAAATCCCCTCCGTTGGCCCGGCATACAGCACCTCGCCCCCATTTTTGCCACCTTCCGGTCCCATATCGATGATCCAATCGGCGTGTTTGATGATGTCGAGGTTGTGTTCGATGATGATGACCGTATTGTTGCTGTCGACCAGTTTTTTGATGATTTTGTAAAAATGCTCGATGTCCGAAACGTGCAAACCAGTAGTCGGTTCATCCATGATGTAGATGTTGCTTTCCCGTTGCAGTTCGGTGGCAATTTTGAGGCGTTGGCATTCCCCGCCCGACAGGGTGCTAAGAGATTGACCCAGTTTTAAATAATCCAAACCCACCGCCTGCAACAAGCGCAGTTGTTTGTTGATTTTTTCGCTGCGGAAAAACTCCAGCGCTTGCCCCACACTCATGTCGAGCACTTCCGCAATGTTTTTATCGTGCAGCTTGTATTCCAGCACCTCGCTGTGGTAGCGTTTGCCTTCGCACTCATCACATTGGGTTTTGACCGCATCCAAAAAAGCCAACTCCATACTGACTGTCCCTTGGCCATTGCATTTGGGGCAGGCTCCGGCGCTGTTGAAACTGAATAAAGCGGCAGGCGCTTGGGTAGCGGCAGAAAATTCCTTGCGGATAGTGTCGAATACCCCCAGGTAGGTGGCGGGATTGGCCCGAGAAGTTTTGCCTACGGATGATTGGTCGATGACAATGGAATCAGGATGCGCTTTGAGGAAACACTCGTGGATCAAACTACTCTTGCCACTCCCCGAAACTCCGGTTACACAGGTCAGGACTCCTTTGGGGATTTTCACCGATACATTTTTCAGGTTGTTGGCCTGGGCATTGTTGATTTCAAAAAAAGCAGTGGGGACTTTTCGTTGGTAGCTGGCCTTTTGATTGTTGTACAAATACTTTCCAGTAATGCTGGGCGTGTTGACAATGCCCTTGGGTTCACCATTGTAGACCACCTCGCCACCATATTTACCCGCCTTGGGACCAACGTCGACAATCCATTCCGCGGCGCGAATGATTTCCGGGTCGTGTTCTACCACGTACACCGAGTTGCCTTTGTCCCTTAAGCGATAGAGCAGCGCCACTAATTTTTCGGTGTCCTTTGGGTGAAGCCCAGTCGAGGGTTCGTCCAGGACGTAGAGCATGTCGACCAAATTACAATCGAGCTGCTTGGCCATTTTTACCCTTTGGGATTCACCGCCCGAAAGCGTGCCAACCGGGCGTTCCAAGGTCAGGTACCCTACCCCGATTTCAATCAATTGTTCCAGTACAAATTGGGCTTTGCTGATGATGGTACGTGAGGTTTCGTCGTCTATGGCTTTTAAAAAAGTGTAGACCTCGCTGAGTTCGGTGCTGCACAATTGGTCAAAGGACACGCCGTTGATGTTGACCGAGCGGGCTCGTTCATTGATGCGGGAGCCTTTACAGTGCTCACAAAGAGAGTATTTGAAATGTTTGGTATAGGCGTTTTTGTCTTCCTCTGCGGCCTCGTCTTCCCCTTTGCCGATTACGGATTGTTCCAGTTTTCGGGCGATGCCTTCGAAGGTTTTCATGTAAGTCATTTTACCTTCAGGGGCTACCACGGGATAAGGCTCGGCATACAATAATTTGAACAATTCCGCTTCGCTGAAGTCTTTCAGTTTTTTCTCCGTATTAAACAATTGCAGGTTGATGACCTCTTTCCACATAAAACCGCCCACCTTGTAATGCGGGTGCATGATGCCACCTTCCCGGATGGATTTTTCCCAATCCAAAAACAAATCCAGGTCAACTTTTGCCACTTTTCCCAGGCCATTACAATGCTCACACATGCCCTCGGGGTGGTTAAAGGAAAAAAGGAAAGAGGCACCGATTTGAGGCTGGCCGATGCGGGAATACAACAAACGCAAATAAGTATTGACTTCGGTGACGGTACCTACTGTACTCCGCAGATTGTTGCCCATCTTTTTTTGATCAATGACGATGGAGGTGGAGAGGTTCAAAATATCATCCACATCCGGTCTTGAAAACTTGGGCATGAAGGTACGGGCAAAAGCGGAGAAGGTTTCAATCAACTGCCGCTGCGCCTCCCGGTAAATGGTATCGAATAAAAGGGAAGACTTTCCCGAGCCTGAAACGCCAGTAAAGGCGACTACTTTGTGCTTGGGGATTTCCAGGGAGATGTTTTTGAGGTTGTTGGCATGTGCGTTTTGCACAATGATGGATTCCTTGTGGGTCGACATACGGATGATTTTGGAGACTCGCTTTAACAGCAAAATCTTAAAAAAAGTGCCATCAAAGGGCAGGGTTTTTCAAAAAATTATCTCCAAAATTAAACAAATAATTTTTTATGGCCAAATTTGCAAATAATTAATTACCTCTGGAGCATGTGGCTTCAATTCATTCAACAGCTCCCCAATCTGGTGGCTGCGATCTTTTTCGCCACGGTGGGCATTAAAATAGTCTTGGAGGCGGCGCTGGAGGGTATTTTTATCGATGATCTCCTCTTTGTATTGCGCGATTGAGGTATACCAAAGTAGGGCGGGCACATAGTCGGGGCGGGTTTCGTAGCCTTTTTCCAAATCCAGCAAGCGATATTTGGTGGTTACCCGAATCATCTTTTGAAACTTGCACTGACTCAGCAAAGCCCCCATGTAAGCGGTGAAAAAAGTGTGCCAACGGTATTGCAGCACTTCTTTTTCGTAGGCAGAAAGGAAGGTTTCCGCATAACTCTCGGCGTTGCGCAATAGTTGGTTTTGCAACAAGCACTTGATGTAAAAAGCCACAAAGCCCACCTTGTTGTAATAGTTTTGACTGCTTTTCATTTCCGGTGCAGCGTTGCGCATCATGGTTAGGGCTTCCTGAGGTTTGTTGCCGCGCAGCAGTACTGCCCCGAGGTTGTTGACGTAAAAAAGGTAGTCGTGGGTTTTGCCCCGAATGGACAGGTAGCCGTAGTGAATCGCCTTGTCAAACTCCCGCAATCGCGCATGCAGCAACATCCGCAAGTGGTAATAATTGAGCAAAATCCGTTTGGAATAAAACTTTCCTTCGCCAAAAATGCGGTCGAGGTAAGCAAATTTTTCGCCCAATAAGTCCAGTTTGCGGTAGTTGAAACTGATAAAAGTCAGGCGGACAAAAGCCATGTAGCGCGTGTACCCCTCCAGGGTCTCATCGTAAAAAATCCGGGTCAGCCACTTTTCCCACTGGATGGATTCGGCAGAGTTTTCGGAATACTGCTTGACGATGTCGAGTGTGGCCTGGTGGAATTGCTCGGAAATCCGCTTGCTGTTGGCATAAGCTTCCTGATAGGTTTCCAGGAATTTGTGCACGGTTTCGTGATCGGCATAACGCATACGGATCAGCAAAAAATGGCGGTATTGTTGGACCAGTTCGTAAAACTTGGTGAAAAAAAAGCCTGGATGCTGGTATTGCCGGATTTCGCGCAGCAAGGTTTTTTCCTCCTCCGCCTGAACGGCATCGGTGGTGATTTGCCGCTCCAGGGTACTCATCCATTCAAAGTGAGCATCGACGTCCAGTTCGGTGAGTCGTTGTTGCACCCAGTTTTTGAGGTGGGAGTACTTGCGTTTGTCGATGTTGGGATCGTAGGGGGTAAACTGGTTGATGTGTTGACAATTGTAATCCACCCGCTCCAAAATGCTCAGCTTCACCTGATCAGCCAATTGCTGCACAGCCAGCAGGTAGTGCGTTTCGTGCGGCAGCAGGGTATTGGCGAAATTGGTGAAGATTTGCAGTTTGTTGCGCATGTGGTAACGTTTGAAAACACAAAGAATGACTTGGATTTGCGCCGCAGGCGCATCTTTCTAAGGTGACCCCTAAGGTGTCTAAGGTATCTAAGGTGGTGAAATTTTGCCCTGCTGCGCAGGGCTTTTTTTTATTTTCACCACCTTAGACACCTTAGACACCTTAGGGGTCACCTTAGAAAAGATGGTATGAAGTTTCGTAATATTACAAAAATCAAAGTACAAGTCCCCCATCCACCGACAAGGTTACCCCATTGATGAACGAGGCCTCGTCCGATGCCAAAAACAAATACGCATTAGCAACGTCTTCCGGCATGCCCATCCGGCCCACGGGCGTACGGCTTTCCAAATCCGCCATGTATTCTGCTGGAATGGTTTCGACCATTTCAGTTTTGATGAAGCCAGGCGCAATGGCGTTCACGGTAATGCCCTTACGGCCCAGCTCCCTGGCCCAAACTTTGGTCATCCCAATCACCCCAGCTTTGGAGGCTACATAGTTCGTTTGGCCAAAATTACCATACAGTGCCACCACCGAAGCCGCGTTGATGATGCGCCCATAATTGCGTTCGCTCATGTAGCCACTCACCACTTTGGTGCAATAAAACACCCCGCTGAGG
>JAAFHQ010000500.1 GCA_013298445.1 Chitinophagales bacterium
TTCACAAACATATTCCCCTACTTTTTCCTTGTTTTTTACTTTTTTGAGGTTGTCATTTTTTTTGCGCCAATCTTCAATGGTGATTAATCCTTTGCCCAAGGTTCTGTCGACTGCTTTTTGTGCAATAAAGGGATCAATAAAGTGGGTTTGGCCATTTTTCAGATTGATATTGCCATCCTTTTTACCAAATGAGAGATAAACCTTATCGGTAAAAATGCCATCATGCCAATTCATGCCCAGCATGGTGTCCAAATGTAGATAAGTGACCATTCGAGAGGAGTCTGCGTAAATGCCTCGGATTAAATCCTCCGAATCAGGCAATTTACCAAGGGTTGCCAAATATTTTTCCTTGGTAGCTTGTTTTTCAGTTACCGAAACAGCCTCGATCCGACGAGTGTATTCAAAAACCCAGGTTTTGGGCGATACCTGTGCGCGTCCAGTCTGTAAGATGTGCAGCAGTATAAAACAGCTAATAATTGTCCGATTTAGCTTCATAGTGTTGAAGGTTAAGCGTTTGTTTGATGTATATTGTTTTGGCAGTTAATTCAAAAATACCAAAAACAAAACACTTTCGCAAGACATAAACACTTACCCTTCAAGTTTTTTAACATTTATTTTGTGGCCTTACATCGGCTTCAGCACATAAGCCTTTCCCTTTTCCGTCGCAAAACTCAAAGACCCATCCTCCAGAAATTGAGCCTTGATTTTTTTTCCATTTTGGGTCACCTGAAAAGTGCCTTTGCCAGCCAGCACTCGGCACTCCAGGCCCGCCTTCGACAAAACCTGCAATTCCTGTACCTTCCCATTTTGCCAGCTAAAATCCAGTTGGAAACCACCACGGGCACAGACACCCTCCATCCGGCCACTGGCCCAGGCCGTAGGTAAGGCGGGCAATAGGTGAATCCGACCTTCATGGGATTGCACCAGGGCTTCTACAACCCCCGCCGCAACGCCAAAAGAGCCGTCCACCTGCATGGGAGTGTAACACTTGGCAAAAAGCTGCGGATAAGCCTGGTCTTTCAGGTAGCCTTTGAAGATTTTTTCCAAACGATTGCCATCGTACAACCGGGCCCAAAGGCACATTTTCCAGGCGCGTGACCAACCAGAGGCTTCATCGCCGCGCTGCTCCAGTACTTTTTTGACCGGTTCTACCAAGTTCGGAGTGCGCCAACTCGAAATCACCTTGCCCGGGTAAAGTCCGTAGAGGTGGGAGTAATGGCGATGGGCTTTTTCCAATTGGCCCCAGTCTTCGGTCCATTCCTGTAGGGCACCATCTTTGCCGATCTGGGGTGGCGGGAGGCGTTTGCGGGCAGCAGCGACTTTGGCGGCAAATTCAGCATCTACTTGTAAAACTGCGGCTGCTTCCGTGTAGTAGCCAAACAGGTCGGCCAAAATTTGCATGTCGATCGAAGAGCCGTAACAAATCGTGGTGCCAGTCAGGATCATCCCGGTCACCTCATCGTAATAAGGTTGATTGCTGGGGCTAGCTGGGAAATTTTCGGGCGAAGTGGAAGGATTGGTGACCAGCCACTTCTTATCCGGCGTTTCTACCAAAAAATCCATAAAAAACTGCACCGAACCTTGTAGCAGCGGATAAACTTCCTTCAAATACTCCCGATCCTGAGTGAACAGGTAATGCTCCCACAAGTGGGTACAGAGCCAGGCCCCGCCCGTGGTGAAGGTGCCCCAGGTGGGGCCGTCCATGGGGGCAGCGACGCGCCAGAGGTCGGTGTTTTGGTGGAAGACCCAACCCCGGCAGCCGTAATGATCGCGGGCTACCTGGGTGCCTTGATCCACCAGTTCTTTGACCATTTTGGTGAGTGGTTCCAGACACTCGCTGAGGTTGCCCGTTTCGACGGGCCAGTAGTTCATTTCGGTGTTGATGTTGGTGGTGTATTTGGAATCCCAGGCAGGGTTCATGTCGTTGTTCCAGATGCCCTGTAGGTTGGCGGGTTGGGTGCCTGGGCGTGAGGAGGCGATCATAAGGTAGCGCCCAAAATGGTAACACAAGGCGGCCAGACTGGGGTCGGGAGCGCTTTGGATGCTGAGCATGCGTTCGTTGGTGGGCAAAAAAGATTGCTGGGTATTCTCCAGTTGTAGGTTGCTTCTTTGAAAGTATTGTTGGTGGTCTTTGAGGGCAGCGGCCTGGATTTGGGGGTAGGTTTTGCCTTGCAGGTTTTTCCATACCGCTTCCACCTTGGCGTGTGGGTCAGCGCTGACATCGTGGTAGTTGACAAAATTGGTGGCGGCGCTAAAGTAGAGCGTAACGGCCTGGGCGTTTTCCACCCAGAGGTCGGCGTCGTCGGTGCGTACGGTCCCACCTTCGGCGACAACTTTGAGCTGGGCTTCAAAGCGAATTTGCCCATCGATTCCGAGGTAATCGGAGGATCTGCCTTTGAGTACGAGCCCATCCTGGCCATTGGGGTCCATCGTGAAATAGTCGGTGCCGTAGTTGGAATGGGCTGGATTGCGCACGCCACGCAGGTTGGCTTTGAAGCTGATCTTTTTGTCGCTGGCCGTAATGCGCAAGACCATCACCTGATCGGGGGCCGATACAAAGGCTTCGCGGCGGTAGCTGACCTCACCAATGCGGTAGGAAACGCCACTGATGCCCGTCTGTAAATCCAGCCAGCGTTTGTACTCGCTCATGGTGCCGTTTTCGGGAAAAAGGAGGTGCAAATTGGCCAGGCTCTGGTATTTCTGTTGCTCTACGGGGTAGCCCATCAGGCGACGACCAAAGAGGTTGTGCGCCTTGAGCATCTTGCCTGCAAAAACGAGCTGCTGGATTTCGGGTAAAACAGCCGCACCTCCTTTGACTACAGTGGAATAGGGCCCACCCGTCCAGTAGGTTTCTTCGTTGAGTTGGATGCGCTCTTCGCCGTTTTTGCCAAAAACCATCGCGCCGATGCGGCCATTGCCAATGGGCAGGGCTTCTTCCCATTTTTGGGCGGGGGCGGTGTAGTAGAGGGTGGTGGCGGGGTTGAAACTGCTGGTTTCTTGAGCCTGGAGAAGTTGGGATAATAAACTTAAAAGGAGGATGAAGTAGTGAGTACGGCGCATGGATCTGGTTTTTTGGTATGGAACCTAAAACTAGGGTATTTGTGGGAAAAAAATAAATTGCGCTTGAATTGGAATGGAGATAAATAATTTCCAATGTTCCGGTGCTCTGCACCTTGGAAATCGGGCTTTGGTTCTGGGGCTATCGACGTTTCGCGGCTACGCCGCTGGTCGTGGGTTCGAAGTTGGTTACTCACATTACGCAGTGCTGTTCCTAGACCTCATCTGGTGAAAGTAAAATGAGCATCATTGATACATACTGCGATGTCAATTTAAGATTTAACCGTAGGTTTTTTACCGCAGAGTTTCACAGAGTACACGCGGAGTTTCGCAGAGTTTTTTAGTTTTAAGGAGTTTGCCACCTGCGGTGGCTGGAGTTCGTGCTCCAGAAAAATTTTGCTTAAGACAAGCTAGTGATAATGGGGCTTGATAGGTAAAAGGCCCCAAGTTTCAACAATGGCGACCTCCGTAGCCTCTCCGCACCGCAGGTGCCCCTAAAAAAAACTCCGAGAAACTCCGCGTGTACTCTGTGAAACTCTGCGGTGAAAAAATGCGTAACGTGAGTTAGTTAGTTGTATTTAGGGTAGGTTGAGGTTGAATTTCAATTGCTACGTAGGCTGGTTGGATGGCAGTACGGATCAAAGTAAGGTAAAATTGTAGCGATGAAATTGGACCTTGGTAATTACTCAGACTGAACGGACCAGCGGCGTAGCCGCGCAACGTCAATAGGGGTTGGACAGCGGGAGAGGTTTGAGGTGCAGAGCACCGGAACGAATGGAGACAGGTTGAATGAGCACAAAATTACATCCAACATCTTGTAACCCGCCGCATTTATCGGCGGGCTTAGGCGTCACCCCTTCCTCACATCTATCATCCATCCAGAGCGCGCATCAAGATTTTTTTGATGGGAACCTCTGGAAAGATGATAGATGTGAGGGGTGCTTGTCTCGCCCCTCGTTGAAACAAGGGGTTTCAAGATGCTAGATGAGTGTGATGGGTTTCATCCAGTATTCGGGGCTACGGGCATAAAATTTTGCCGAACTTTCGTGAACCTGGCCACCACTACGTGGTTAGAATGCAATGTTTTCGACTCATGCTATAAACGGGGCCACCGCTAACGCGGTTAAGGGATTACGTAAAACTTTATGTTATAGGTAAACTTTAACCGGGTTAGCGGTGGCACCGTTTATGGCATCAGGATTCCCTCAAAATAGAAAAAGAATTAGATGCAAAATTATCAATTCTAAATCTACGCCAATTCCACCCTCACCTTCACCACAACCTCCTCCGGCAAATCCAGCACTTCTCCTTCAACCCCCGCTACCAAATCCAACCTCACCGCTAGTACCTCATCCTTGATGTACTGCCCAAACTGGGCTACTGCTTCCTCCACGGCTGGATGTTTTTCCAGGTCGATTTGGATGCGGTCGGTAACGTTGAAGTCGCGGGTTTTGCGGATGTTCTGGATGCGGTTGACCAATTCGCGGGCCATACCCTCGGCCACTAGGGCGGGCGTGAGCGTAATGTCGAGTGCCACGGTTAGTGGGCCGTCGTTGGCGACCAACCAGCCGGGGATGTCTTCAGCGGCGATTTCGAAATCTTCCAGGTTCAGGTCGAAGCTGGTGCCGCCGACCTCCAGGATATATTCTTTGTTCTTTTCGATGGCGTTGATGTCGGCCTGGCTCAGGTTGTTGATGATTTCCTGGGCGGCTTTCATGTGTGGCCCCAGGCGTTTGCCGAGGGTTTTGAAGTTGGGCTTGATGCGCTTTTTGAGCAGGCCCGAAGCATCGGTCAGGTATTCGATTTCCTTCACGTTTACTTCCGACTTGATCAGGTCTTTCACTGCATCCAGTTGTTCGATGAAGGTCTCATCCAACACGGGCAGGATCACCTTTTGCAGCGGCTGGCGCACGTTGATTTTGTGCTTTTTGCGCAGCGAAAGCACCAGGGAGGAGATGCGTTGCGCGTAATCCATTCTTTCCTCCAAACCTTTGTCG
>JAAFHQ010000502.1:0-1945 GCA_013298445.1 Chitinophagales bacterium
GAAATGAGTTGAAGTTTGGCGAAAATAAAATAAGCATCCAAAAACTGGAAGTCATCAATTCCAGAACCTTTATGATTGGCGATTTATACCTTGCCGGACAGAATTTAAACGTGACCCTAAAATGGGTAGAGGAAGTACCGATGTTGGAAAATTTTAAGGAAGATCCATTTTATGCTGACAACAACAAATGGCGGCAGAAGCCTGAGGATAAAGAAAATGATGAGCAGATTAAGCAAAGGCTGTTGAATTATGTTTTGCACTTTGCCTACATTCTTAAGGCTGCTTCGGAAAGAAAACAAAATGCGGTATCTTTTGCACATTCTCTCGGCATCATCCAAGTATACCGAGGAGGAGTAGGTGCGGTAAGTACCGAGCACATTGACGACAGCTGGATCAATTGTTTTTATGATTCCGATGATGCTAAAAAAGCCTATGATTTGTTTTCACAAAAATTGACCAATTCAGTTTACAATGGAGGAACAACTGGCGAATGGATCAAGGATGATTACAATATTCTTGTGTCAATATGTGAGGATTTGAAAGATTGACTATAGCTATTCCAGATCAATACCCTCCCCATTTTTGACCTCCTCTTCCAAAATCACGTGCGGGTCTTTACTTTTTCAAAAATAAATGTTACATTTACAATTATTATTCCACCCCTGATCGCAAGCACATGAAAAATTGGAAACGCCACCTGGCCCTTTTGGCCATAAGTCTGAGTGTTTGGGCTGCCTTGCGGGCAAATGATGCCTTTCCTTTTCGCATACAATACTTCACTACCGAAGAGGGTTTGCCTCAAAATACCGTTGATTGTATCTTCCGTGACAGTCGCGGCTACATGTGGTTTGCCACCTGGAATGGACTGTGCCGCTTTGATGGCTACAACTACCGGGTGTTTAAATCCGATAACGCCCATAAAGGAGGCCTCCCCGGCAATTTTGTGCGCAGCATTAGCGAGGATCAGGCCGGGCAACTATGGATTGGTACAGATCAGGGTTTAGCCGTGTACAATCTTCACAGCGAAAAATTCTTACCCAGCTCCCAATTACCCAAGGCCTTGCAAAAGGTTCCCATCAACGTCATTCAAAGTGATCAAAGGGGCGATATCTGGATCGGTAGCGCCCGGGAGGGTTTGTTTAAAATAACTACAGATAAAAAAGCACAAGTTCAGACTGCTTATCCCTACCGCTTTCTCGGCCTCAAAGGGGTGGCCATCAACGCACTGGCTTTTAATGAAAAAAATACCGCCTGGATTGGCACCCGTACCGGGGTCTGGACACTTGCTCAGGGGCAAAAAAAACTGCAACGCGCCACCGAATTCCCCTCCGCCATCGACGTTTTGGCCCTATGCAACGATGGCAAGGGTAACTTTTGGGTGGGTACCCTCGGTGGATTGTTTCGCTACAACGAGCGCTCGGCACAAACCCTTTTTTACCAGCACAATCCCGATGTACCCAATAGCCTCTCGCACAATACTGTTACGGCCATTTGCCCCGATTTTCAGGGCAATCTTTTAGTTGGGACTCTCGGCGGTTTGAACCAATACCTGCCCGCCCAAAACGCTTTTCAACGCCTTTCGGGCAATGGCCAAAACCAGACCCAACTCAACAATGAGTTCATCAGTGCCCTGCTTTGTGATCATTTCGGCAATGTTTGGATCGGTACCGACAAAGGTGGGGTGAACAAGTACAATTTATTTCAGAAAAAATTCAGCGCCTTCACCCACAATGGTGCCCCCAACACTCGCCTGAGCCACCCTACGGTCAATTCCATCCTGGTAGAAGAGGCCCAACTTTGGATCGGTACTGCTGGTGGTGGCCTTAATCACTGGGATGCAACAACCCAGCGGATGACGGCCCTTCGCCACAATCCGCATCAGGAAAAAAGCCTGAGTGGTGATTTTGTCAGCAGCCTGCTCCGAGACCGTCAAGGCCAATTGTGG
>JAAFHQ010000502.1:1955-5049 GCA_013298445.1 Chitinophagales bacterium
CAGGGTTTGAACCGTTTAGAAGCTAAAAAACCCGGCATTTTTCAACGTTTTCGGGCGAAATCCGGTCAACCTGGAGCTCTGTCCGATGATTTTATTTCTTCACTCCTGGAAGACCCGCGTGGCTTTTTGTTGATTGGTACGGTTGGAGGAGTGGATCTTTTGGACCTCAAAACCGGGAAAGCCAAAAAACTGGATTTGCGCAGTTCAACAGGTAAACCCTTGGCGGAAGTCGGCTGCCTCATGCGCGATCACGCAGCCAACTACTGGGTGGGTACCCGCAATGGATTGTACCGCTTTGCCGCCAGCGATTTGGATGTGACCCGGGGAAAAGTAAAATCCACCGCGATTCAAACATTCCCCGTCAACTCCAGCCCTCATGGCATCCCCGGCAGTTACATCACTTCCTTGCGCGAAGACAGTCGCGGTCGCATTTGGATCGGCACTTACGGGCACGGGGTGGCAGTAGGTACGTATAGGGGTAATCAGCAGTTTGATTTTACCCATTACGATCAGGATCAAGGTTTGTGCAACAATGTCATTTATTGCATGGAGGAAGACCGGCAGGGGCGACTCTGGCTGAGTACCGATAATGGCCTGGCCCGTTTTGACCCTGATCAGGAAAAATTCCGCAATTTTTATGCCTGCGATGGCCTGTTGAACAATCAATTTTATTGGTCTGCTTCCTTTAAAGACGCGAATGGTCGGCTTTATTTTGGGGGCATCAACGGCCTTAACCATTTTGATCCAGATGCCATTGAGGACTATCCGCATACCCCCAAGGTAAGCATCACCGACTTCAAATTGTTCAATACCTCAGTGCATGCAGGCGAAAAACGGCATGCCCGAACTGTTTTGCAGCAGGATGCCCAAGGTACCCGGGCAGCCGAATTATCCTACAAAGACAATGTGTTTTCCATCGAATTTGCCTGCCTGGATTACACCATGCCAGAGGCCATGCAATACGCTTACAAATTGGAGGGGGTGAACCAGGATTGGGTTGTCGTGCCCGCCAATCGCCCTTTTGCCCAGTACAACAACCTGGGCGGTGGCACCTACCTGTTCAAAGTCAAAGCGACCAATAGTGATGGCAACTGGAGCAAAGTGCCTACTGAATTCAAGTTGATCATCCACCCGCCCTTTTGGGATACACTTTGGTTTCGGATTTTGGGGTCTCTGTTTTTGATTGCCTTTGTGTTTGCATACATTCGTTGGCGCACCAATTATTTGCGCAGCCAAAAGAAAAAACTGGAGCAACAGGTGTATTTGCGCACCCAAAAAATTGAAGGTCAAAAAGCAGAATTGGAGTACAAAAACCTGGAAATTTCGGCACAACGCGACCAGCTTTTTGAATTGCACCAAAAGGTTGAAGAAGCCAGCCAATCGCGGTTGCGTTTTTTTACCAACATTTCACACGAGTTCCGCACGCCGCTCACGCTGATTATTGACCCCATCGAAAGTTTATTGGAAAAATACCAGCAAGATGTACAAAGTTGCCATTCGTTGGAGGTGATCAACCGCAACGCCCAACGTTTGTTGCAATTGATCAACCAATTGATGGATTTTCGGCGCATTGAGTCAGGAAAAGTTTGTGCCAAAGTTTGTGAAGGTGATTTGTTCCAATTTGTAAAAGGGGTGTATGAATCTTTCCAGGATTTGGCGGAACACCAGCACATTCAGTACCAGTTTTTGTACAATTACCCTTGTGGACCGGTTTGGTTTGATGCGGAAAAGCTCGAAAATATCCTGTATAACCTGCTTTCCAATGCTTTTAAATATACGCCAGAGCATGGAAAAATTGACCTGGAATTGTACTTTGAAGCGGATGGATCCAACTTCTTCTTGCGGGTTCGCGATACAGGAACGGGCATCGAAGCAGAACACCTGGAGCATATTTTTGAACATTTTTATCAGGTGAATTCCGTGCAAAACTCAAGCATTGCGGGTACGGGCATTGGTTTGGCCTTGACCCGGGAATTGGTCGACGTTTTGAACGGAAAAATTGAGGTAGAAAGTAAAATCGGACAGGGCACAGAATTTTGTGTAAAAATCCCCGCCCAGGCCAACGCATTTTTGGAGCATGAACTGGCGGGTACCACCACTGCAGATCAACGCCGCTTTAACCTGAACACCCAGGTCGACTTATTCAAAGCCGAAATTACCCGGCTTAGCTCTTCTCCACGAGAAGTATCTTCTGGTGGAGAAAAAGATAAACCCCTCATTTTGATCGTTGAAGACAACTATGACTTGCGCGCTTTTTTATGCCAAAGTTTGCAGGATCAATACCGAATCCTAGAGGCCAGCAATGGGAAAGAAGCATACGACATGGCCAAAAAATACGCACCCCACCTGATCATCAGCGACATTATGATGCCCGTGATGGATGGTCTGGAATTGTGCAGCCGAATCAAAAATAACTTGCATACCTGTCATATCCCAGTAGTGCTGCTGACCGCCAAATCCATGGTGGAAAACTGCCTGGAAGGTTTGGAAACAGGCGCCGACGATTACATCCCCAAACCGTTTAACCTGCGGATTCTAAAAGCCAAAATATTCAACTTGATTGACTCCCGCCGGAAACTGAAGCTCATCTTTAGTCGGGATGGCAGTGCCGAAACGCCTCCGGTGACGCATAACTCCCTGGATGAAAAATTCATGGAGCGGGTTTATGCCGTACTTGAAGCGCATTACACAGAGGCGGAGTTTTCCATCGAAGAATTTGCGGGTGCATTGCACATGAGTCGTAGCCTTTTGTACAAAAAACTCAAAGCATTGACCGACCTTTCGGCCACCGATTTTATCACCTTGTACAAATTGAAAAAAGCAATTGGATTATTGGAATCCGGCATGGCCAATATCTCGGAAATTGCCTTTCAGGTGGGCTTCAATGATCCGAAATATTTCAGTCGCTTATTTCGCCGCCAGTTTGGAATGACACCCAGTGAGTATTTGCGAAGCAAGTTGGAAATGGTGCCTAGCGCAGTAGCGTAACCCCCCCATAACGCACATGCTCCCGCCCATCCGCCAGAATGAGCGTAGCCACATAGGTATACAAACCCTGGGGTGCAGGTTCGGAGCGGGCGGTACCATCCCAAAA
>JAAFHQ010000507.1 GCA_013298445.1 Chitinophagales bacterium
CCAGGGCTTTGCCCGTGGCAAAATCGGTGCTATCCACGTGTTGTATCGTATGCTCAGGCATGCCACAAGCCGCAATCGCTGCCTGCATCGCGCCAAAGACCAAAGCCGAAGTTTTGGGGTGCCCAGGGTGCCCTTTGATCACCACCGTACAACCAGCAGCCAAAGCCGAAGCGGTATCGCCACCGGCTGTAGAGAAGGCCAATGGAAAATTGCTGGCACCAAAAACGACCACTGGACCCAGCGGGTTGAGCATTTTGCGCAAATCGGGGCGTGGGGGAATCCTTTCGGGCTGAGCAGTGTCGATCACGGCTTCTACCCAGGAGCCTTCACGCACCAGATTGGCGAATAGCCTTAGCTGATTGGCGGTGCGGCCACGTTCGCCGAGCAAGCGGGCTTCGGGTAGGTTGGATTCAGCCATGGCGGTTTGGATCAGGGTATCGCCTAGTGCCTCAATTTCGCTGGCAATGCGCTCCAAAAATTCAGCGCGCTCAGTATTGCTTTTTTTGCGGTAAATAGGGAAAGCCGTGGCGGCTTGTTGCATGGTTTGTTTGTTCATAGTGGTATGGTTGTAGAGACGCAAGATCTTGCGTCTCAAATATCCAAGATTTTGTGCCTCAAATATCCAAGATTTTACGCATCTGAGACGCAAGATCTTGCGTCTCTACCTAGGGTCTTGCCGCGATTCCATCCCGGATCACCTTCAAAATGCGGTCTCTTTCCGCACCTTCAAGGGTCAAACGGGGGGCGCGTACATATTCGGAGCCAATCCCTACTTCTTGTTCAGCCAATTTGATGTACTGTACCAGTTTGGGGTGGAGGTCCAACTCCAACAAAGGTAAGAACCAGCGGTAAATGGTCAAGGCTTCGGCCAATTTTCCTTCTTTTACCAAGCGATAAATGGTACAGGTTTCGGCTGGGAAGGCACAAACCAAACCAGCTACCCAGCCATGGGCACCCAGTACCAATTCTTCCAGTGCCAGGGTGTCTACTCCGCACAGGATTTTGAGGCGATCGCCAAAACGATTGACTAAGCGCGTCACATTAGAAACATCACGAGTCGACTCTTTGACGGCGGTAATGTTTTTTTCTTCAATCAAAGCAGCAAACATGTCCAGGGTGATTTCAATTTTGTAATCAACTGGATTGTTGTACAGCATGATGGGGAGCTCGGTAGACTGAGCTACAGCGCGGAAAAACGCAGTGGTTTCACGATCATCGGCTTTGTAGCGCATCGGTGGGAGCAACATGAGGCCATCGGCACCCCATTTTTCGGCCAATTGGGCCTGACGTACTGCCTCCCGGGTAGAGCCTTCGGCAATGTTGAGGACTACTGGTGTTTTCCCTTCCAGTTTTTCCTGCGAAAATTTGACCAAGGTTTCTTTTTCGGCCTCGGTGATGGTGCTGGCTTCACCCAGGGAGCCGCCCAAAATGATTCCGTTTACTCCACCATCAACCTGTGCTTGCAGGTTTTTGGCAAAGAGCGGCAAATCCAATTCATCCTGACTATTGAATTTGGTGGTTAGCGCCGGAAATACGCCCTTCCATTCAAATGCGTTCATGTGCTAATTTTTGACAAAAGTAAGGGATTAAGCTGGAGGTGAATTGATGTGAATTTGCTAAAAACTAACTTATTTTAACCATTTACGGCTTGTGGTTTGTATTTTACAGGCAAAAAACGTTTATCTTGAAAGTTATTCCTTTTACCATTCCAGTTAGCGGGGAACAATCCATCATCATTCAGGAAGATCGGGAACCTCATTTTTATCCCCATTTGCACCAGCACCCTGAAATTCAACTCACCTGGGTACGCGAAGGGAATGGCAACTTACTGGTAGGGGAGCAAGTGCATCGTTTTCAGACGGATGATGTTTTTTTGATTGGCGCCAATCAACCGCATTTGTTCAACAGTGACCCGGCCTATTTTGAACTGGATTCGGATTTGTCTATTCATGCACTCACCCTGTTTTTTGATCCGCTTCAGGTGGGTAAAACCCTGGCATCGATTCCAGAGTTAAGCGGGATGAAGGCGCTGTTAAAAGGATTTGATCGTGGGATCAAGGTGGGATCGAACACTAAAGGCAGGGTTATTGAATTGATGCAGCGGATTCAAGCTGCACATTCGCTCAAACGGGTTGCTTTTTTCCTGGAGTTGTTGGAGTGTTTAACCACCGAGCCGCACTCCTTTTATTTGAGCCAACAAACCCCATTTGCCATTTCAGAGAGCGAAGGCCAGCGGATGAGCACGGTATTCCAATATTTGCTCAAACATTATGCCGAAGAACTGGATCTGGAAAAAGTAGCGGCCCAGGTCCACCTTACCCCGCCTGCCTTTTGTCGGTATTTCAAAAAACATACCCGCAAAACCTTCACCGTTTTTCTCAATGAAATCCGCATCAATGCCGCTTGTCGAATCCTGAAAGAGGAGCAGCCGCTATCCGTTGCAGATGTCGCATACTCAACGGGTTTTAACAATATTCCTCATTTTAACCGCACTTTTAAGCGGGTTACGGGCCAAAGGCCCAACGATTGGAGAAAAGAGAAGTTTCTATAATTTGTGAAAATTGTTACAAGGGACAGATACTTTTCATTCAAATGAAAACGTTAACATTTCATTCAATCCAGCCTGCCTGACATTTTATCTGTTTTTTCCAGCCACAATGATTTTCCACGATGCATAAGCAAGAATGAACACAATCATGCTATGTCCTACTTGTCATTGGCATAGCCCCCATAACCTTGCAAAAAACCATTGAAATATGCGAAAAGTTCTATTTTTCCTGCTATCCAGCTTGCTTTGCTGGCAGTTATCTGCCCTGGATGGCCCCAAAAACCAAATTGTAAAGCCACCAACCTACTTGAGCTTGTTTATGCCCTTGTACGACAGTACGGCTTTTCCTGTATGTATCGCAAATGTCAAAGCCCGCTTAAAGGACACACTCGTTTGTGTGAATGTGGTAGCGGTAAATTTTGACACCATTGCTGCGCTACAGTACACGGTGAAATTTGACACTTCCTTTCTGCAATTTAAGGGAATCAAGGTAGACACCAGCAGCGCCTTGAAAAAACTCACGCAGGCTGATTTTAGTGTGAAGCCGGGAGGTTTGATTGCGCTGGTTTATTCCAAAACTGAAAGTGCGGCTGGGTTAACTATCCGGGATAGCACCAAACTTTACCAACTCTGTTTTAAACCGCTGAAGGAAGGTAAATCTGCAATCAGCTTTACCGATAGTGTCAATACGGAAGTAAAGCAGACTCAGCCTTTACCGTCAACTGGTACGATGTGCCTACAGGAGGGACACCATTGGCTAAAGATACCCTGAGCTTTAAGCCGACCAAAGCTGATACCTTGTACGTTGAAGCCATTGATTCTTCTGGTAAAAAATGTGCCAGCAAGGAACGAACTGCCATTGTGGTGCTTATTGACAGCACCCAGACTGCGGGCTTTACCGAGTGCCCTAAAGACGTCATAACGGTTGCTCCGGCAGGCAAAACCAAGGCTCCAGTTAGCTGGAAGGCACCTACTTTCTCCAGTGGATGTGACAGTACAGTTGCCGTGCTAAGCAGCAACTTTAAATCTGGCGATACGCTGGCTGTGGGCACCACCCGCATCAGGTACGTACTAACGGATACCACCTCCAAGAAGGTGATCGATTCTTGCGTATTCAAAGTTATACTGGGTACTGATACGATTATCCAGCCCCCCGTCAAGGTCGATTCACTTACTTTCTTTGTAGACACAAGTGGGGTAACCCTTACGGACAGTACCATGAGTGTACCCGTAAAAGTGCTCCATTTTGACAAGGTGCAGGGATTCCAGTTTACGCTCGCGATACCAGATAGTTTGGCCACTTTTGTCGGCTTCACTGCTGATACTGCAGCGCTCAAAGGGGTAGAGAGTTTTGCGTTCTCGCCTTTTGTGCGTACCGTCAACTGGTTTGATGCACAGTCAAATGGGGTAACGCTGAAGGATAGTACGACCATCTTTACCTTACGAATCAGTAGAGACTCGGCTAGTAAGGAATGTATTCCGATTCAGTTCAAAAATGCACCGTCGAAGATCATTGCCACCAAATCTTCACTGACCGAAATTATTCCTACCACCATTGATGGAGTAGTTTGTCCAGATACCACCACGGTTCCACCAGTAGATACCACTGGTCCGGTTAAAATAGCCGGAAAGATTTACCGCGAGGATAAAACTCCGGTGAAATTTGTAACTGTTGACATCAGTCCGGATAGCCTTGTTTCGGTGGTTACCGGAGTCACTGGGGAATATGCATTCGATTCTTTGGCGTACAATAAGAACCACACCATTCGCCCTTCACTGGACTCAAACTATTCTGGTGGGGTGAACATTCTGGATGTGGTATTGATCCAACGGCATATTCTGGCCAAAGATACCCTGGACAGTCCTTACAAGTGGATTGCTGCCGACGTGAACAAGTCAGGTACAGTTACCGTAGCGGACATTCTGGACATCCGTCGTTTGATTTTGGGTGCGATTGATTCGTTCCCGAACAATACATCCTGGCGCTTTGTACCGGTCAGCTTCAAGTTCCCGGACAGTGTGGCCAATCCGTTGACCGTAAAATTCCCGGATACCATCGGGTTTACGGGGTTGAAAAAAGACACCTTGAACAATGACTTCATTGGCATCAAAGTGGGCGACGTCAACCTGAGCAAAGACGCGCAGCTGCGTGGCGAAGCACCAATGGAAATCACCATGGCTAACCGTGCATTTGAGTACGGCGAAAAACTGGTGGTTGATGTACGTGCCAGTGACCTGGGTAAATATGCAGGGTACCAGTTCGATCTGGGCTTTGACCGCGAAACCCTTGAATTTGTCAGTGTAGAGGCGGGCGATGTACCTGGAGTAGACCGCAATGCCTTCAATTTGAATGCTGTGGCAGAGGGCCGAATCCCAACGCTGTGGTACCAAACCGGAGCAACTTTGCGCAGTGCTGAAAACCCGGTATTGTTCAGACTTACCTTCAATACCC
>JAAFHQ010000494.1 GCA_013298445.1 Chitinophagales bacterium
TCCAGGAAAATCTTGCTTAAGATCAAGCAAATGAATAGGACTCGATAAAAGGTAAAGACCCAACCTTCAGTAAAGGCGACCTCCGTGGCCTCTCTGCACCGCAGGTGCCTCTAAAAAAACTCCGCGTTTTCTATGGTTTATGCAAGCAAAGATTCAATTTTTTTTGATACATAACTTGATTTCTAACGACGGCAAAGACGCGCAAGATAATCTTGTTACGGATCGCGTTGATGACGCAAAGATGATCTTTGCCTTCTTGCAGTTTTCTTCGGTAATAGTGGCCCAGTTCGGATTGAGTACCGATAAGTGCGGTTGCTCCCATGGTAAGTAAACTTTTGATGGTTTTATTAGCTTGGCTGGGGATACGTTCTTTTTTACGAAGTCTTTTACCGGATTGCCTTTTAAGGGGAATTACTCCGGCATATCTGGCAAAAGCTTTCGCCTGGTTAGACTCAAAGCGGGTGAAACATTGCGTAGCGATGAGCAGCTCCCTGGCAGTAACTGGTCCGATTCCTTCCACAGAACAGACTAACTTAAACAAAGGTGCTAACTGCTCATCTTGCTCGATTAAGCGGTTAAGATTGCTTTCAAGGCTTTTCAGATCATCTTTGAGGGCTTTGATGCTCTGAGCCTGATTTTTCAGCAAATCTTGATACACTTCATCCTCGTCGAAGACTCGACTCTCTTTGAGTGGAGCTTCCAAGAGTTTAATCACTTTGATGAGTCGTTCCCTTTGACGCTGATAGGCTTGCAAGCGTTCCAGGGTTATGCCCTTAGCTTGCCACAACTCAAGTTGGTCACTAAAGCGGATACCATAATGAGCAAGTCTTTGTGCATCTAATTGATCCGTTTTTTCCACCCACCCAGCTTGACCAGCCATTTGTTGGCTTACTTTTCGAGCATGGACCAGCGACAATCGACCACCTTGTTGCATCCACATTTTAGCCAGATGCTTGACATAGACCCCCGTGTGTTCCATGCAGAGTACGACTTTGTCCATTTCTGATTGACCCAATTGTGCTAGAATTTGGATGATAAATTGGAGGATTGCTTGCTTGGTGTTTTCTACTCGCCCTTGACTTAAGGAGTTGAAACGTCGATCAAGAAGACAAAAATCAAACCACTCCTTGCTCATGTCAACACCTACAATAAATTCAAAATCCATACCTTTAGGTTTTCTTAAGTTCAATAATCGGGTGGAAAACTCTAGGTAAAATCTACCGCCGTCGCACAGACCTTTAATGAGCCTCGATTGCTCTTGTTTTCTATTTGGGCCTTGGCAGTAGCAAACTTTGAAAGGATTCAAACGCAGAATGGGTCTTACCCTTCAACTCTGCCTAATGCGCCTTTCAAGTATAATCCGTGGAGTTTTCCACATTTTTTTGTGGAATTAACAAAAGAAAAAAGTAGCAAAAAAGAAAATACTATACATCGTGATTACTATAATGTATAATAATCTTTGCTCTTACAAACCTAAAGGAAACTCTGCGGTTAAAAAATCTGAAGTTAAATAGAATAAGGCTATACACTTTAGCTGCACCTTTTCAGAATCAAACTTGCGTAATGTGAGTAATTAAGCTGCCTTTACACTCAGCGTTGCCAAATGATGCCGCGTATGGTAAACAGTAAAATACACCATCTCCCGCGCCGTCATTTTACCCAATAAGGGGTGTTTCCAGACCATCCACTCATCGGCCTTACTTTCATCCCAACGGGAAATCGCCTGTAATGCAGCCTGCGCCGCGGCAACGAAGTTTTCTTGCAAAGCCGCTACGGTGTATTGCTTTGGCTCTTTGTCCGCAAAGGATTGGCCAATGGTGGGATTTAACGCCAACTTTTCCAGGTACTCTTTTACAATTTCATCATAGCTCCGCGAAGGGTGGTCACTGGGCATGAAACGTTCATCCGGGCTAGACATGAGCATTCCGGTGCCATTGGTCGACAGCGTCAGATGGACCATTTCTTCCCCAAAAGACCATTTTTCCGTGGGTTTGGCATTGATTTTTTCATCGTTTACCTGGGTAAACAGCGCCTCAACTGCCGAAAAAGCTTCGGCTAGGGCTTGGTGTGCAGCGTTGAGATTGGTCATCGATTTTAGATTTTCACAAAAATACATCTTTTATTGAACGATTGTTCAATTTAATCTAAAGATTCAACCAATACGTACATTTCAACACCAAAGCCCGGTTTTTATTGATATAGGTATCGGAATAATAATTGTCGGTGTATACCAAAAAGATGTCCGATACGGGCCGGAAACGCCATTGCAGTCGGGAGTTGATGTTAAGGTTGTTGCTTTGGTTGTTGTACTGAACAAAAGTGGTCCAAAACAAACTGCGCGAAAAGGAGAGGTCAATTTTAGGCCCAACCAACAAAAAATCGGCATCAGCATAAGGCTCCGGCAAGCGAATGCGGTTGTAACTAAAATTAAGGCCCAAAATGCCATAAGGTTGTTTTCTGAAATTGATGGTTCCTTCGAGATTTGCTCTAGAGCCATTAAAGTACTCCCCAATACGGCCACTTAATTCAAAATAAACCCGTTTGCGCGCATCGGAAAGCGCCATAAACCGAAACAAGTTATTGGCAAAAGCGCTGCCTTCGGGCAATTCCAATGCACCCGAATTCGTGGGGTCGAAGGCATCAAATAGGTAAACATATTCCCGCCGCAATCTAAAATCAACGATGGTTGAACTCCGAAAACGCAGTCTATACAAGATGTTCAAATCCCAATCCGTCGTTCCGTAGGTATCATTGCCCAAAACGTCAAAGTCGAACCCTGGTCCATGACTTTGAAGGGGGCCCTTTTTGGGGTAAAACTTCCAATTGATGGTTCCAGCCGCCCGACGGTAATCTACCCTACGGGCAAATCCAACTTCTGGATTAAAATTAGCACCAACATCCTGTAGGGTAAACAGGGCATCCCAGTTCAAGGCATTGTAATTGATCATGGCCGAACTAGCGCCATTTTTTCCTCCGCTTAAAGCTGGGTCGAAAGTGCGGTGGTGAAAAAATTTGCCTGTCCACTTGTTGTCGTTGGAAGCCAGGTTGTAATCAACGCCCACTACCCGGTTGAAATCGTAACTGGCAGCCTCCAGCAGTTTGTCTCGAAACGGCTGTTTGTTGATCGCAATGATCCCGATGTTGGAGCGAGAGAACACCTTGCGCTGCAGTACCCCAACGGTATAATTCGTAGAAGGTTGGCTGATGTCATAATCTCTCGCCGTTTGCATGCTCAGGAGGCCCATCCTCCAGTTCTTATCCAACTTTCCGCTCAAACGAGCCCCGAAATAAATGGGGTTTTGCACATTTAAATCGGTAGTGGTATCCTTGGCAATTCCGATCCGGCGCGAGAAAAACGGTCGTAAATTTTGTGAGCCAAAACTGCCAAACAGGTCCGCATTTTCGAGAAAAAACTGCCGCCGCTCCGGAAAAAAAATCTCAAACCGGTCCAGGTTTGCCACCTGCTGATCGACTTCAACCTGTGAAAAATCAGGGTTTACAGTCAAATCCAAATTCAGCGCTGGGCCAACAGCAATTTTAGCATCCCCACCAATGTTGGAACCTCGGTCAAA
This sequence comes from Chitinophagales bacterium, assembly GCA_013298445.1. GTDB lineage: Bacteria > Bacteroidota > Bacteroidia > Chitinophagales > Saprospiraceae > Haliscomenobacter. The sequence goes on from JAAFHQ010000494.1 coordinate 3,573, forward strand.
TACCCTTTGGTCGACTCGATCCTCCTGGTAATTCACCAAGGTATAAGGGATAAGGGAAATATTCGCGCCAGGTTTTTTGAGCGGCTGATCAAAAGCCATCACACCGTGATAGGCCAAATTGATGATGGGATATTGGCGAGGTACCTTGGGCCAACTCGAACGCTCCGGGCCGTCGCTGCTGATCCGGTAAAATTTGGCATTCCAAAACTGACTGCTCTCTTTGTAACGCAGGGTTTTGAAAGGGATGGCCATCTCGGCAATCCAGTAACCTTTGTATTGTTTGGCTCCCGCAAACCACTTGTTGTCCCAGGCTTGATCCAAATCCATGGGGCCATTTGCACCATTGGTCAATAATCCCTCGCGCTGTACGCCAAAGGGATTGACCCCAAATTGGAACGCATTGGTTTCATCCTGAAAAGGATCGAGGGTAAACGTAACCGCGTCGTTGGCTTCGCCCCGAAAATCACGGCGAAGCGAAGGGGTAACGTAAGCCCCCATCACATCGGGTAGCCGATTTTTGGCAATGGCCAGGTAATAGATAAAATTGTCGTCGTACAACAAACGGACTTCGGTTGGATTCCAGGCCCGTGAAGTATCCATTGGGAAGTATTGCCAAAAGTCGCTTGCAATGGCTGCATTGGCCCAGGCATCATCTAGTACACCATCTATTTTGATAGGGATAGAAGTTCTGTTTACCCGAATGGTATCGTGCTGCTCTTGCGCAATGGCGGGCAATACCAGGCAAAGGGTGATGACGACAAGGGAAATGACAAATTTCATGGTGTGTTTACGTTTGGGTTCCAGATGGCAAATAAAATGATATTTGTCGGGAACTTTTCATTAGAGTCGCCAAAAGGAGGGGATTGTGGATAGAAAGCGGATGAGGAGGGACGAGTGAAAAAAATAACCTGGTTCTAAAATCAATTCCCTATTTTCATCCGATTCAAAACCAAATTAAACAAGGAATGCTCACTTGGGAAGAATTTGAAAAAGTAGAAATGCGCGTTGGCACCATTCTCGAAGTACGGGATTTTGAAAAAGCCCGCAATCCTGCTTATCAACTCACGATTGATTTTGGAGAACTGGGCATCAAACGCAGCTCTGCCCAAATCACCGTGCTGTACCAAAAGGAAGACCTGATTGGCAAACAAGTCATCGCAGTGGTCAATTTTCCGGTCAAACAAATCGCCAATTTCTTTTCGGAGTGTTTGGTGCTGGGTTTGATTGGTGGCGATAAAACCATTACTTTATTGCAACCTGAGCGACCGGTACCTAACGGTTTGCGCGTTGCTTGATTTTTTTCACCACCTAAGAAACCTAAGGCACTAAAGGCACACCTTAGAAGTTACTTATCCTGAGGTGTATCTTTAGTGCCTTAGGTTTCTTAGGTGGTGAAAAACCCCTGCAGCGAAGCTGCCACATCCCAATTTTTCGACTCATTCAACCCTTCATCCATGCGCCTTAACCTTTACCTCTTTGCCCTCTTGTTCCTAACCATAACCGCCTGCAAGCAAAAACCAACATTCA
>JAAFHQ010000495.1 GCA_013298445.1 Chitinophagales bacterium
GCAGACATCAAGTGTGTACCCAATATTGCATTTTTTTAGTTTTAAAATAAAAAATAAAACACAATTATTTTATCTTAGTGGAAATTTTCCACAATGCCTAAAAACCAAGCCTCCAAGCCTCACGATGAATTTTTTAAAGCGACTTTTGGCCGTCTGGATATTGCTCTGGAATACCTACAACAAATGTTGCCCGAGGATATCCTGCACCATCTGAACCTAAATGCTTTGGAACGAATCAATGGGTCATTCGTTTCCCCGCAGTTGAAAGAGTATTTTTCTGATGTGGTGTATCAATGTCCAATTGTTGGGCTTAAGAAGCAAGCATTTTTAACTTTTATCCTTGAGCACAAAAGTGACATTGTACCACATCCTCACTTTCAACTGCTTCGGTACATGTTGGATACCTGGGAAGATCAAATCAAGAGCAAAAAAGCCCTGACTCCCATTATTCCTATCGTGTTGTACCAAGGAAAGAGGAAGTGGGTAAAACGGGATGTATATGCTTACTTTGGTAAGAAACTGCCAACCAGTTTACGTCCCTTCTGCCCCAATTTTGATTACTTTTTGACTGACGTACAAACCCTAAGTGATGAACAGATTTTGGAACTAAACAAAGGGCTGCTGATCAACACACTATTGATGATGAAGCACATTTGGGAGCCAGAGTTTGTGCTCAAGAATCCCGATTTGATCTTCGTTCATCTGGAGGGCAATCAATATTCCGATTTTCAAATTTCCATTCTTGCATATTTTTTTAGAAATGCCGATATTGCAAGAGAAAAGGTTCAAAAATTCATTAAGGCTTTGCCTCCAAGCATAAATAAAAATGCCATGAGTACTTATGATTTGATTGTTGAAGAAGGGGTTACAAAGGGACGAGAAGAAGGACAAAAAGAAATGCTCCTACAGCTTACGCGAGAAATGCTGCTCAAGGGCTTTGATTATAATTTCATCATCGATATTCTGCATGTAGAACCCGAGTTTATTGATACGGTTAGAGAGGCATTGCTTCTTGATCAAGAAGGGCTTTCTTCTGAGAACACCAGCAATGATTAATCCTCAGATAACATTACTCGTACTGATAGAGCGTTTGGCCAAGGTTGATTCAAGCGAGCAAACAGATGCCACTATCAAGATCATCGATAAAGAAGGTGGGCACTACCTTCTGTTCAATAACACCTGGAAAGATGGCCGAAGATACTACGGCTGTTTTTTACACATTGACTTATCTGCCGATGGCAAAATTTGGATTCAGCATGACGGTACAGATCTAAATGTAGCTGAACTATTAATGGAGGCAGGGATTGCGAAAGAGGAAATTGTTTTGGGGTTTCAACCACCTTCGGTAAGGGCGGTGTTGGGGTTTGGAGCGGGGTAGGATACCTTATTTTAATATCAAAACCACTAATTAATTAATGGAACTGAAAGGATTTGGGATAAAAAATTATAGAAGCTTTGATGAAAATGGAGTTTTTATAAATTCGATTAAAAAAATCAACATTTTCATTGGTAAGAACAACTCGGGAAAATCAAATGTGCTTCGCTTTTTGAAAAAGGCTCAAGAAGTAGCACTCAGAAGCAAAGAAAGGTCTTATCCCCTAAATGATGAATTTAGAAGAAATGGAAAAAGCCCATCCATCACTTTTATTTTTAGTTCTGAAGATCTTATTGAGAAAGCAGACATAAAACATACACAAATCAAAATTGATGTACCTTTAGCGAATTTTGAAGCCATTTTTAATAGTTCATTTCATACAAATTACGCAAATAGTCAATTTATAACATTGCAATACGAGGATAAGGAAGCTATATTGTTAATACAACAAGCAGTAGCACGTAAAGCGAAAAATTTTTTCAATACATTGACTAAGATAGAATACATTCCTCAATTCAGGCAGATTATTGAAACTAATAACTCAGATGAAAAAAAACCTTTAGACTTCAATGGAAATGATATTATCCATATAATGTTCAAAATGCAGAACCCCGATATTGGGCATGAAGCAGATAGAATAAAATTCGATAATGTACAGGAATTTGTTCGCGATCTCTTAAAAAATGATGAACTGAAAATAGAAATACCCAATACAAAAGATAAAATAATAGTTGAGATAAATGAAGCAAGACTTCCATTGTCTCACCTAGGTACAGGCATCCATCAGATCATCATTTTATGCTGTGCATTAGAAATATATACAGATACAATTTTTTGCATAGAAGAGCCTGAAATACACTTACATCCTGAATTACAACGGAAATTTCTAGACCTCCTTAAACGTACGAACAACATTTACTTTATCACCACTCACTCAAATGTATTCCTTGATTATGATGAAGATATCTCAGTCTATCACGTTACTCATGATGGTAAGAAATCTAGTATAACAAACATAGATAGCTCAAAGAAGAACCACGAAATTTTGGATGATCTAGGCTACAAAAACAGCGATATTCTTCAGGCAAATGGGATTATTTGGGTAGAGGGGCCAAGTGACAGGGTTTTCATTAACCAATGGCTTAGTTTGAAAAGGCCTGATTTAGAAGAAGGTCTCCATTATTCAATTTTATTCTACGGAGGCCGGCTTCTCTCAAATCTATCCTATTCACTAGAGTTAATTGATAGGAACCTTATTCCTCTGCTAAAGATAAATCGGAATGCATACGTAGTCATTGATAAAGATGGTAAAAAGATTAGTGATAAGTTAAACGCGACTAAGGAAAGAATTAAAAAAGAAATTGGGGATAACAAATGCTGGATCACCAAAGGTCGAGAAATTGAAAACTATTTATCAGAATCAACCATCAAACAATGGTTAAGGAAAAAAACTGGGCTAGAAATACCATTCAAATACTCACCTCAGGAAAAAATTGAGGACTCGATTAAAAAGTCTAATACGTCTAGCAAGTCCATAAAATATGAAGAAAATAAGAATGTATTTTCAAAAGAAATTATACATTTTATTGGGGAAGATGCATTTTCGACTCTAGACTTAGGAGAAAAAGTGGATGAAATAATTACCTGGATTGATAAATGGAATGCTTAACTTAGTTTTAAGTGTTTTCATACCATAACCAAATTATTGGCAAATGACCTACACCTGCCCATCCTGCGGCCAAACCCACGACTCCTGGCCAGCCCTCGCCTTCCGCGCACCCAACAGCTACGTCCAGCTTTCCGCTGAAGAAAAAGAAAACATGGCCTTTCTAAACAGTGATTTCTGCGTCATAGAGTACCCCGATCAAACGGATCGCTTTATTCGAGTCGTACTGATTCAAAAAGTCAAGGACCATTGCTCTGATTTGGAATACGGCGTTTGGGTAAGTCTGAGCGAAAAAAGTTTCCAGGATTACAACGACAATTTTGACAACCCAAATCACCAAGTCCAATACTTTGGCTGGTTGAGCAACAAACTACCGGATTATACTTTTAAGGATTATATTCCCTGCCTTGTGAATACCCGTCCAGATGGCCAGCGGCCAGAAATTGTACCTCGTCCCGATTACGAACACCCTTTTGTCCACGACTATTACGCTGGCATTACGAAGGCTGAAGCCGAACTGCGCATTCAAATGATGTTCAATCGTGGGTAAAATCCCAACTAAACCCTCCATTTTCATCCGCCCCTTCTTTCTTATCGCCAGAATTTTTCCTACTTTGTCCTTCACAATTGATCGCAATTCATTTCTGGTTTCAATCCTACACCTACATGGAAAGTTTCAACATCAATCGCCGCCGTTTTTTAAAAGGTGCCACTGCCGCTTTAGCCCTCAACACTCTGGGCTTATACGGCATCGACCTGATCAATCCAAGCGCCCCGCTACGAGTCGCCTTGATTGGTACAGGTTGGTACGGCAAAAGTGATTTATTCCGCCTGATTCAGGTCGTGCCCGTGGAGGTAATCGCCCTTTGTGATGTAGATAAAAACATGCTCACTGCTGCCGGGCAACTGGTGAGCCAACGCCAAAAATCGGGCAAAGTCCCCAAATTGTACAACGATTATCGGAAGCTGCTCGCCGAAAACCAGCTCGACATCGTGCTCATCGGCACCCCTGACCACTGGCACGCTCTCCAAACTATTGAAGCCGTGAAAGCTGGAGTGAATGTGTACGTGCAAAAACCGATCAGTGTAGATGTTATGGAAGGTGAAGCCATGCTGGCGGCGGCACGCAAATACAATAAGGTAGTCCAGGTAGGCACCCAGCGCAAAAGTACTCCCCACCTGATCGACGCCAAAACCAACATCGTCGACGCTGGCCTGCTGGGCAAAGTATCTCACGTAGAAATGTGCTGCTATTTCCACATGCGCAACAACGGGAACCCACCCGTACAACCCGTGCCCGACTTCCTGGATTACGACATGTGGACTGGCCCTGCGCCCATGCGCCCCTACGACGGCCTGCCGCACATCCGTTGGTGGCGCACCTTCAAGGAGTACGGCAATGGCATCATGGGCGATATGTGTGTGCATATGCTGGACACAGTGCGTTGGATGCTCAAACTGGGTTGGCCAAACTCCATCGAATCCAGTGGTGGTATTTTGGTACAAAAAGAGGGCAAATCCAACATCGCCGATACGCAAACCGCCATTTTCAAATTTGATGAACTCGACTGCGTTTGGCAGCACCGCACCTGGGGCACGCCGCCCAACCCCGAGTATCCCTGGTCATTCACGCTTTATGGAGAAAAAGGCACCTTGATCGCTAGCACCATGCGTTACGATTTTATCCCAGTGGATGATAAAGCTCCAAAAATTCATAAGGACGTCGTTTACGAAAAGGAAAAATATCCGGAAGATCTGACTGAAGAACGCATTGAGCTGAATGCTGCCCCTGCAACGCGTCTGCACATGCTCAATTTCCTGGAAGCCATTGATAAAAAGAGCCGCCCTGTAGCCGATATTGAAGAAGGACATATTTCTACGGCGAGTTGTATCCTGGCCAATATTGCGATGGAAACCGGCCGGAAACTGACCTACGATCCCAAGAAGCGGATTGTGGTGGGGGATAAGGAAGCTACCGCATTGTTGCAGCGGCCCTATCGGAAGCCTTGGGTGCATCCTGATCCGACGAAGGTGTAAGTCAGCCTAGTCTAAGGTGCC
>JAAFHQ010000496.1 GCA_013298445.1 Chitinophagales bacterium
TTTGTGCACCGCGATGAGTGCGCGTCCGGGGGCGTGGCTGGAGAGCTCGATCATGTTCACGGTGCCTTCCAACGGAATGTTGCTAGGGGTGATTTCTTTCCAGTTCTTGCCATTGTCGCGGGAGATGTGTACACGCCCGTCGTCGCTACCAGCCCAGAGTTCACCAGCGGTTTGCGCAGACTCTTCAAAGGCGAAAATGGTGGTGAACAATTCTACTCCGGTGTGGTCGTGCTGGATTGGGCCGCCGGGAATATCCTGAAATTTGTCCTTGTCCGTGGTCAGATCGGGGCTGATCACCTCCCAGGTACGGCCTCCGTCGGGCGAGCGGTGCACATATTGCGAACAATGGTAGATGACATCAGGATTGTGTGGCGAAACCCGGATGGGCGCGTTCCACTGAAAGCGATAGCGAATGTCGCGGGGGGCAGTACCGTCGTGCATTTGTGGATAAGCCACTACATCGCGGCGATGGCCCCGGCTCAGGTCTGTTTTGGTGATTTGACCAATGTAATTGCCCGCATAAACGACATTGGGGTTGCGTGGGTCAACGGCAATGTGGCCACTTTCGCCACCGCCGACTTCATGCCAGAGTTCCTGCGGGGTCAAGGCATTGTCAAATCGACTGGGTATGGAAATGGTAGAATTATCCTGCTGTGCGCTGTACAAGCGGTAAGGAAACTGATTGTCGAGCGCAAGGCGGTAGAACTCCGTAGTGGGCTGATTGAGTTGGCTGCTCCAGGTACGGCCAGCATTGAGTGTTACGCAGGCACCACCGTCGTTGCCCTGGATCATCAGGTTGGTATTGTCGGGGTTAATCCAGAGTACGTGGGTATCGCCATGGGGTACCGAGATCCGGCTAAAACTTTTGCCCCCATCAATGGACTTCATAAAACTGACATTGAGGTTGTATACCGTATTTTCGTCCTTGGGGTCGGCGTAAATTCGCGAGTAGTACCAGGCGCGTTGGCGAATGCTGTGATCGCGACAAACTTTGGTGAAACTTTTACCGCCGTCTTCCGAGCGGTACAAACCACCTTTGGTTTCTTCCTGGGCTTCCATTTGTACCCAAACCCGGGATGGCTTTACGGGTGAAACGGCGATGCCAACCCGGCCAACCAAACCCGTAGGCAAACCACCGCCCAGTTTTTCCCAGGTATCGCCACCATCCATACTTTTCCAAACTCCTCCTTCGGCACTGCCGTCGATAAAGGTCCAGGACTTCCGTTCGGCTGTCCAAAAACCAGCGTAAAGGATGCGGGGATTGCTGGGATCGGCTACCAACTCGATAGCTCCGGTTTTATCGCTGACGTAGAGGATTTTTTCCCAGGTTTTGCCAGCGTCTTTGCTGCGGAAAATGCCGCGTTGGTCGCTAGGCCCAAATACATTGCCCAATACGGCTACGTAGAGCTGATCTGGATTTTGAGGGTGGACTACAATTTTGCCGATTTGACCGGCTTTTTCCAGTCCAATTTGCTTCCAATGTGCGCCTGCATCGGTACTCCTGTACATTCCGTCTCCAGGAATGACATTGCCGCGAGGATCAGCGGAACCCATGCCAACATACACCACATTGGGATCGGAGGGGGCTACCGCAATGGCGCCTACCGAAGCGGTTTTGATGTCCTGATCAGAGATGTTGTTCCAGGTCAAACCCGCATCACTTGTTTTCCAAACGCCGCCGCCCGTTGCCCCCATGTAAAAGGTATTGGGCTCTTGCCTAACCCCTTCCACCGCCGTAGAACGACCCCCACGACTCGGCCCTACAAAGCGGTATTTGAGCGCTTTGAGTTGGCTGGTAGTCAGTGGTGTAGGGATTGGTGCAGTGGTAGTTTGAGCAGGTGGAGTGATCTGGGGCGCTTTTTTGTTTTTTTGGGCAAAAGACGTCAATGCAATGACACTCAAGAAGATGCAAAGGAGCGGCTTGGAATTCATGGTCTTCGGTAAAGGTTAAGCCGCGAAGATAGTGGGAAAAGCTGGTTTTTTTCAGGAATAGTTTAGTTTTTATTGCTGCTTGTTAATTCCATCTATAATCTGAGGTGAGTCTTTGGTTTCTATAGTTTCTTAGGTGGTAAAAAAGAAAAAGACCTGCGTAGCAGGGTATTCTTTCACCACCTAAGAAACCTAAGACACGATAGGAATCACCTAAGCAAAAATTAGCCAAACGCACAGATAATCCCGCCCATCAGCATCAAATTCAGAATCCAGAAACCCGCATTTACAGCGACGTATTTGAACCCTTTCATTTCAAATAGGGCATTGACTGCAATGACTGGCAGCGCAAAAAATATACCCGCAATGGTTCCATGCAAGGCGCCGTGTTTAAAGGTGCGGTAATTACCGCCGTATTTGGCCATGAACTCTTCAATATAGTTCATCAAATCTGAATTTTCCTGCCCAAAGCCAGGACTGCCCAGTAAGATAGAATAAAGGTGAGTTTGATGAATGACCACCGAAAACAAGATCATCGACAACATGAGGCTGAAGAGATAAGTCAGCCCAAAGGTCAACAACATGTTCATACTTTTGCCTTGTTCTGGTGTAACCCCGGCTGCTTTCATCCAGATATTGCCAAAAACTTTGGGGTTGTACCAGACAAAACCTGTCACGAGTGGAATCAATCCGGTAAGAAAGACCAATAGATAGTTCAAAGCCATTTTTTCGTTTTTTAGAGTTAATAAAGGTGTTTGTACTCAAAAATAAATAAAAAGTTTATAAACACAATAAACAAGACTAATTTTTGTAAAAAAATTATCCCCAGGTTCGCAAATACTCAGCAATCAAAATACCCAAATAGGTTCCGATGGCATTGCCCAGGGCCCCAACGAGGATGGCGGGCAGGTGTAAATCAGCCCGGTTGAGCCCTTTAGATAAGGCCAAAGCCGATGCCGAACCCCCAATATTGGCCTGAGAAGCAATGGACAAAATATCCCAATCCTGCTTGAGCAGTCCTCCGATGCCAAAAAGTACAGTGCCGTGCACCAGTACCAACACCGTCACCAGCATCAGCATGGAAATGGCCAGTTGCCCATCCCGCATCAAGGCCGCTAAGTCGCAATAGGCGCCAATGACCGCCAAAAAGAGGTATATGCAGAACATGCCAATCAAGCGCAAGCCTCTAAGCCGTTGAACCATTGGGAACTGTGCCATGATCAGTGCCAAAGTGGTCAAAAAAATGATCATCGGAATGCCCGGGAATAGACTCGCGAACCATTGAGAAATGTACAAAGCCAGGGCTCCCACACCCAGTAGGATGCTCAATTCCAGCGGATTGAGTTGCTCTTGGTCGTTGATGTGGGCATGGGCTTCATCGGTCAGGCGTTGTTGTTCCTCAGCTTCCAGTGGGCCTTTTTGCTGGCGTGGAAAATAGCGCTGCAACAAAGGGGGCAACAAAAGGGTCACCACCATCCACAAGGCGGTGATGATGTTGTCGGCAGCAGTTGCCGCTGCGTACAAGTTTCCTTCCTTGTTGACATTGTAGTGCAGAGCCAGGGCGTTAAAGTTACTGCTGCCACCGATGTAGGTTCCGGTGAACATGCCGCCCAGGGCAAAAAAGGAATCGCCCAGTGTATCTGGACCCTTGATCAAATACATGCCGGCCAAGACGCCAAGCATGGTTCCAATCGAGCCCAACAGAAAAAATAAGATCATGGGCGCGCCTGCTTTTTTTAAGCCGCGTAAATTAACGGTGAGCAGCAGGTAAAAAATAGACAAAGGCGCCAGGTAGGTGAAAATCCCATCGTACAAAGGCGCAGGTGTACTGGCCGAGGGAATGATGCCTAAATTGGCAGTGATGGCGGTGGTGATAATCACGAGCAAGGCGCTGCCAAAAGCTCGGAAATAGGGCAATTTGGTCAATTGCTCACAAAGGATGATGTTGAGCATCAATATGGCGAAAATGGCCAGTGGGTCTTGAAAGAAGGGCATGGAGGATGATTTTGGTGCCGACCAAGATAGCTTATTTGCATTGGAAGTGAGGTTTCGTAAGGAAAAAAGCTATTTTTGGTAAATAAACAAACACCTACATCTATGCCTAACATCCCTCTGCCTACCCGCCTCGCCTCCGTCGACATCTATCGGGGTTTTGTAATGTTTCTGATGATGGCCGAAGTATGGGAATTTGGCCACGTCGCCAAAGCTTTTCCCGATAGCGGCTTTTGGGCTTTTTTGCACTTTCACCAAAGCCATGTACCCTGGGTCGGTTGTTCTTTGCATGATTTGATTCAGCCTTCTTTTTCCTTTTTGGTGGGTGTGGCCCTGCCTTATTCATTGGCCAGTCGGCAAGCCAGTGGGCAAAACAACTGGCAGGTCTGGGGGCATACTTTTCGCCGGGCGTTGATCCTGATTTTGTTGGGCATTTTCCTACGCTCGATGTATGCCAAACAAACGAACTTCACCTTTGAAGATACCCTGACCCAGATTGGCCTGGGCTACGTTTTTTTGTTTGCTCTGGGATGGGTCAAAGAGCGCTGGCAGTGGGTTGCCTTTGCGGGTATTTTGCTGGCCTATTGGGCCGTATTTGCCTTTTACCCTTTAGCTGGCTCCGATTTCAACTGGGCCGAAGCAGGCGTGGCGGCAGATTGGCCGCATCACGCCCAAGGTTTTGCCGCACATTGGAACAAAAACACCAATGCTGCCTGGGCTTTCGACCGCTGGTTTTTGAATCTTTTTCCCCGTGAAAATGTTTTTCGCTACAATGGGGGCGGCTATGCGACTTTGAGTTTTATTCCCACCTTGGGCACCATGATTTTGGGACTGATTGCCGGGCAATGGCTCAAAACCGCCGAATCTACCCGCTTGCTACTGCGTAAGTTGTTGTTGTTTGGTGTGGCATTTCTGGCTGCTGGATTCCTGCTGAGCATTTTGGGCATTTGCCCCAATGTGAAACGGATTTGGACGCCGAGTTGGACCTTGTTCAGTGGCGGTTGGTGTTTTCTTTTGCTGGCAGGCTTTTATTACCTGGCGGACTTGAAGCAGAAAGGCTCATGGTTTTATGTTTTCAAAGTGTTGGGCATGAATTCCATTGCCGCTTACGTACTGGCGCATACTGTGATTGGTTTCATCGATTCCTCTTTTCGCATCAATGTGCACCCTCAAT
>JAAFHQ010000005.1 GCA_013298445.1 Chitinophagales bacterium
CGTGGGAACCACTGGGTGATGGTGTACAGGTAGTTGCCATCTTCGGGGAATAGCTCGTAACCACCACGAGAATCGGCAGCCAGGGCAGGGTTTTGACGGTCATTGATGTTGTAGTTCCAGCCGATCTGCAATTGGATTTTACCCGTTTTAGCGATCAGCGGAGTAGGCAAATCAACCCGCATCATCGTTTTGACGATGGTGAATTTCAGGGCTTTGCCTGTCACGTCTTTTACGTACTCAATCTTGTGACCGCCGTCAAAAGAATTATCCAGCATCCCGTTCAACTGACCAGCACTGACACGGCCGCCCAGATTATTGGTGGCTGTTTTGTAGGTATCTGATTCAGGGTGTACAACGTTCTGATCCAACTGCAACCAGAGGTAAGTCAGCGGATGTGGGGAGTTGTTGTAATAAGTGATCATCTCCGTGCCCTTGATCTTTTGCTTCTCATCATCGAGCTCCACTTTGATGTCGTAATCTACACGTTGTTGCCAATACGACTCACCGGGTGCGCCAGAGGCGGTGCGGTAGGTATTGGGCGTAGGTAATTCCGTGCCAAGTTGGCGGAATTTGCTTTGATCGGTGTTTTGTTGTGCATAGGTAAGCGTGGCTACCAGCAACAAAACCAAAGTTCCAATTTGGTTTATCCGTCTCATTTGTAGTTGAGGGTGGTAAATGAACAATTTAAACTCGTAAGATACACCACAGGTCGGGTGTGCTTCTCCCCCCATTGGCGGGAAAATGTGACCAGGGTGCTAAAAAAGTAGTCAAAGGTAACAATTATCTTGCTGTGCCTGGCGATTATCGACGATAGAACCTATCGTGGAGACGTTCGGCATTTGTATCTTTGTCATCGCAAACTGCGTTACAGTTAAAAAAGCATATTCAGATGAAAAGTATATTGATCGGATTGTGGTTGTGCATTGGGGCTTGGAACCTTCATCCTATCCATTTAACGCTTTCCGAGGTGGTTTATGAGGAAAAAAGCAAAACGATTCAAGTCACCCACAAAATTTTTATGGATGACCTGGAACGGCATGTCGAAGAATCGCTGAAAGCCAAAGGCAAAGAGGTCAATCTGAAACTGGGTACGTCCCAGGAGCACCCCGAAACCGACCGCTACTTAGCTGAATACCTGGCCGCTCATTTCAAACTCCTCATCAACGGCAAAGCTTACAAAGCCAATTTTTTGGGTAAGGAATACGAAGATGTGGCTTGTTGGTTGTACGTAGAAATCTTAAACGTGCCCAAACCCAAGTCGGTGGATTTGACCGATTCCTTTTTGATGGACTTGTACGATGACCAGAGCAATCTGGTGAATTTCACTTTTCCTCAAAAGAAGGGCAGTATGCGCTTTATCCAGGGGAAGGTGCGGGAGAGTTTTAGCATTCAATGATGACTGAATTAAAAATACGCCATTTTTTATACAAATATTGATTTTTCTGCTTCTTTATATTGCTAAAATTAAGCCTTTTGCATAAAATCTTGCGTGTTTTATGCAAAATACGAGTATAAATACCTGTTTAAAAATCTCCGCATTACTACGCTTTTTCCACGAAGCATTTTTCTGGAATTTTGACTCATCAAATAGGCAAAGCGCATTTCCTTTTGTGCTCCTATAAAATTTTATTCACCCTTAAAATTTTTAACACCATGAGTTCAAATGCAATCCAGCTTCGTTTGGTCAACCAGTCAAACGACGCCAACAATTCTTCTTATGTTATTTTTCAAAAGAATGTCGCAACAAATTTCGAAGAAATTGCCGTGGCCTGGAAAGTTGTCAAAAACCTGGGAATGGGCGATTACCATCCTTTTGAATATACTTATGGCCTTCAGGTGTCCTCTAAAGATACCGACGGGAATTTCACGCCCAGTCTCAATGCCGAAAATGGCCTCATGTATCAGTTACAACAAACACCATCTGGCCACCGCCTAGTACAAAACGGTGCCGCGGCAGGTCCAAATGAAATCGATGTGTTGAATGCTTTATCTCAAGGCGCAATGGATGCCAACTGTTACCGGTCAGGCAAACTTGTGGCCAAAAAAACTTCCATCGCTCCCCAACAAAAAGCAGTTTTTGAATTTAAGCCTACCATTTTCATTGGTGCGGTATCTCAAATTGAAGAAGGAACGATTATGAATTCAGCGATTCTTTCAAGCATCAATACGGAAATCTCGCTCCTGGGAATGACAAGTGCTGATATTGTAATCACTGGCGGAGGCCCCGGTTCAAATTCGACTGAATTCCAGTTTACACTGCAAAATGTAGTTTTCGCCTAAAGATAAGAGAGACACAAGTGATTCAGGTTGACTTTTAATTCTTTTAGAAAAGCCAGAGGCTGCTTGTGTCTCCTTTTCTGTCTTCTGTTTATGCTTGTTGCAAACCAGATCCATTCCGCTTAAAAAAACCTTCAAAATATGAATGCGATAAACCTGCGCTACATCAATAAATCTTTTGATGTTCACAACGAAGATGTGTTGATTTTTCTGCGAAATGAGGTCAATGCTAGTTATTCAGAGCGCTTACATGCTTGGAAAGTGATAAAGAACTGTGGCTATGATCAGGTCCATCCATTCATTTTTCCGGTAACCAATACGATTCAGGTAGTGGACAGCGATGGAAATCATACTCAAACCCAGATAGAAAACCCTGGGGATAAATTTGAGTTTTTAGGTAAAAAATCAGGCAATCAGCTGGTGAAAATCACTAGTATACCGGAATCCTATTCTAGTGTGACGAATAAGCTAGAGCAAGGATCGATTTCTGTGAAAATTTTGAAAGACAATCGCCTCATTTGTCAGATCAAACATATTGCACCAGGTCAGGTAGTTTGTTTTGAGTTCAAACAAGCCATCATGATCTCAAGTATTGCTCAAATTGAAGAAGGGAGAGGAATTTCATCAGCTATTCTGGGGCCTGTTGACTTGTTGCCTCTTGCAGGATTGGAATCAGCAGACATCGTAAAGCGGGGGGGCGGAACTGGGCCTATAGCCAAACGAATCACTTTCACACTCGAAAATGTGGAAGATTATGACTAATTCACACAACTATCAAAATTGGGAAGACGCGAGTGGTAACCTTATCGTTGAATTTGATATTGAGATTGACTCCTTCAATGCCATTATCCGTATTTCTGGGAAACTTTTTTGGAAAGAACTTTCTTCTGACTTTCAAACTTTTACTATCTCGGTAGATGGAATAGTTACCCCTCTAAATTGCCATTTAAATTCAGGAGCTTACGTTGGGGGATACCTCAAACTGATTTCTTCTAAAGACGAAACAGGGATTTTTGGGGATTTTTCCTTTAACACCCCCGGTGAACCCACTTCGTATCATCATTTTGATGGTATTTTAATTTTAATTGAAAGAAACTACATCCCAATTCATCCTATTGAGCCTAAGCCCCCAATTCTTACCAATCAATACCCTATTGTTCAGCCAGAACAAGATTTATTTCCCTATGTCTATTTAAGAAAATGGCCCAATATCACCCAAACGGATTTGCAGTACCAATTTGTTCAGTACCAGCCACAAGGTAATTCCTCCGTTTTTTCATTGTATGACCAATTGCTCCAGATTCGAAACTCTGCTCAAAAAAATATCCGCTCGCAAATAGAAGATGCCACTTTACAATTCATCAATTCATCCGTTGATTTTATACAAAAACCAGATGATTTGCAGCCGATTACTTTGCTGCTCTACAAATTGTGGAACCTTGCGCGGGCTTATCCAATCCTATCTGAACAAGCATTTATTGACTTGGCTACCGAAACGTTGGGAATGAACCCGACCGAGCTTAAAGCTTATCTGGTAAGTCCAGAATACCTGATTGACTTAGATCGGGTATGGCAATCCTACTTTGCCCTGATCGTCATATTGGGTTACCAAAACGAATTATTGGAAGTGCTGATCAGCATCATTGTAATGAATAATGTGCTTAATATCGTTTTAGCAGCTGAGCCGAATACTATAAATGAGCAGCACATTACAAGCTTAATTGAAGCCTCGATTGTATTGCCAATTTACCCATTTTTAGCTACCAAACAACTTTTTCCACTGCCCCCATACGACGACACCAACCCTATTCCGATTGGAAATACCATTGAAACCTATGCTATTGGCGATCTTCAGATGGTGCGTCAAACCCCATTGCGATATGAGATGGGAGACATTGCCTACATCGAAAACGTGTTGAAAGGGGAAAGAAAAGAAGTTTCGCGACGTAAACTAAGGAGGGTTACGGAAAGCAACAGCCAGCAGGAATGGTCGGAAGAAATGACCGAAAATGATACGCAGGAAAAAGAATTTGATCTGTTGAATGAGACCAACCTCACCTTGACTGAAACAATTTTAACAACTGATTACAGTAATGTGACGGTTTCACCGGCTTTTCCACCGGTGATCGGTGGCAATTGGACTCAAACCCTTACCCCGGACCAAGCCAAACCTTCCGTTGAAAACATAAGCAAATTTGCCAAAGATGTATTGTATAAAACTGTGAACCGCATTGCTCAAAAAATCAATCGGGTACGCTTTTTTTCAAGTATAGACGAATCAGAAGAAACGGTATGTAGCATCTTTGACAACCTTAAATCAGACCACAACATCAGGGGGGTGTACCGTTGGCTCAACAAGGTATTTTCAGCACGAGTGATCAACTATGGAAACCGCCTGATCATGGAGTTTTTGATCCCCAATCCTGCACAAGCATTCATTCAGGGCGAAGCGCAATTTAAGGGCTTGGATTTCGATCGCCCCATTCCTCCCCATGAGCTTCCAGCCCCTGCAAGCATCAATAGCTGGGAAGACATCACGGTTGACAACTATGCTGCATTGGTCATCCTCTATGGGGTAAGCGAGGTCCTATTACCTCCTGCTGCATCCAGGATTGTATCTGCTGTTGTGCAAAACACCGGAGAAATTAGCATCCCGGTGCCGCATGGATATAGTGCTCAAACGGCAACTGTAAGTGCTGTTTTTGCTGTTGGCTTTACTGGAGAAATTCAGGGTTTGGTAGGAAATAATGCTTTTGATTTAAAAAATACAAGCGCCAACTCTGTACCCCTCAAATTAAATGGCGAGGACACAAGTGTTCCTGTAGTGGTTTTGGGCAACCCAATCCCTGCCACAGCTCCTGTCCAGCCTGATAATTCTGCCATTACGATTGAAATCGTTTGTGCCCCTACATCGGAAACGCTAACGGCATGGAAACTAAAAACATACCAGGCAATCATGCGGGGCTACCAAGAACAAAAAGCGGAATATTATCGCCTCATTAGCAATCGCTCTTCGGCCGAGCAAAAAGGGCATAACCCCATTTGGTTGCAGCGAGCAGTACGCAAGACCTTGAAAGATGACTGTTTTCGCACCTTATATGAACGTTTTCAGCAAAAAATTGGAACAGAAGACCTCCAGCAAAAACCTTCTTTGGATGAAGTTCGACTGATCCAATTTTTTGAACAATCATTCGATTGGCAAGAAATGAGTTGCTTTTATGGCAGTACACTGTTCAACCCAGCAAATAAGAAGGCCCAAAACATCGATACATTTGCGCAAAATCCATTCAACACGGCCTTTACTTCATTCCTGCAAGCAACTTATGCCCAGGTCTTTGTGCCTGTGTTGCCCGAATATTTCCTACCTGTATTGTATTTCTTACGCGCTGGGATGCTTTGGACCGCTCCGGCTGAATTTTGTCCTGTTCATCCACAGGATGTCAATTTAGCCAGTGAGTTAAAAACGCTAAAAAAGCAAAAACAGCCTGAACCTTGGGAAAGTGCGCCCTGGGAATTGACTGTGCCTACTGCAATGCTGATCATAGACGAACAAGGCGTTTTTTAATTTCTTTATCGCGTTAAAACTTCCACTTATGCCTGAATTACCCTGGCCTGTCCCACCAATTGGACAGCTACAATCCGCTGTGCCCGCAGGTACCATTGTTGCCTATGCAGGTGAAATCAAAACATTCAGTCCCAATACACCTGACCCACCATCAAATCCAAAAGTACCTGTAGTAGCAGTGGCATACTCAGGGTGGATACTTTGTGATGGACAGGCTTTAAAAATCTATGAATTCCCTCAGCTCTTCGCTGCTATAGGTTTCCTGTACGGGCAGCAAGGCGATGATCAGTTCAGAATACCAGACTTGCGAGGTTTTTTCCTCCGTGGAGCACATGGAGAACTCAACAATGTAGATCCAGATGCCCAAAAACGTACCCCTGCTACCAATGGTTCTGTTACTGGCCCTGGATCAATTCAGGGAAGTGCCATCCAAAGTCATAAACACAAGTACCAAATGCCCCAATCGGCCACCGTTGCCGGGGATAAGGGGCCTGCGCTCTCCACTACAATTGCCCAAGATACTGAAGCTCCTGACCTTGATTCAATGTCCGGTAAAACTCCATTACAAGACAAAGTAAGCGCTGATGAAACGCGCCCAGTAAACATCTACGTGAACTACCTCATCAAGTGCTGAATCAAGTCTATCCAGTTTTAATTATTCATGCTAAAAACCATATACAATGAAAGGATGTGTTATTTCTGTATTGAACAAAACCGATTTCACCCCTGAAATCACAACGGCTATTCTTACGAATTGTGCTTGGTTAAATTATTTTGCAATCAATCCTCCTCAGCCCATTGCCAGCCATCAAAGGGTAGTAGGATGGGTAGAAGGTATGCCGAATTACTCCGTCACTTTAAGCGTGCGGTATTATTTCTATGATGAGACGGTATCTGCCAGAATCAATGTAAATGCAGATAACACAGTTGACATAATTTGCACCCACAGCGAACACCTACTCGTCAATGCATTTTGGGTGATCGAAGAAGGTGATTTCATGGTTTTTTTGGAAATTGAAACCTGGGAACAACATGCAGCCAGGCATCCTGAGGCTTTTCAAGCCCTGGGTGGCAATCAGGATCATCTGATCGTTCGGGCAGGGGATGTGGGCAAATTGGTCCAAAAAATTAAAGATGACGGAGGCAGAGCAGATCACATTTCCGTAAATCGGTCCTTAAAACCGGTAAAAGAAATATCAGCAGAACTTTTGGATCACCTTACCAAATCTAAAATTTTTAAGGGTTTCAAAGAAATATCGGTTGGTTGGCAAAAGAAGATTGAACAAAAGGGAGGAATAATACGTGAAAATGCCTTGCCTGACAATAAATACCATGCTCTGCTTGACACTTTAGAGGCTAAATTTGTGGGTGGGCTTTTCCAAAATTTCGATAACCCCAATTACAACGGGGAAGTAGAAGAAGATTAACCAAAAACAAATTTTTCAGCATTGTAAAAACCGTTTTGAAGCCATTGTGTGGTTTCAAGGCGGTTTTTTATTAAATCCAGGGAAAAAACTCGAAATTGGCTTGAATTAATGTTTTTAGAATGCCTTATCACTACAGCATTGCTTCTCGGGTTTATGTTTTTAAGGACTTAAAAACCTTATTGGCGAAAGCAAGTCCTCTACGCAGTGGAGATGCATTAGCTGGCCTGGCCGCCGAAGGATTTGAAGAGCGCATTGCTGCTCAATTGGCCCTGGCCGATTTACCCTTGAAAATTTTTCTGAATGAAGCCGTCGTCCCCTACGAAACGGATGACGTGACCCGTTTGATCATCGATAAACATGATAAAGAGGCTTTTGCCCCCATTAGCCATTTTACGGTGGGGCAATTGCGGGATTGGTTGTTGAGTGAGCAGGCGGATAGCGCTACACTTCAGGCTTTAGCCCCAGGTTTGACGCCCGAAATGGTAGCGGCAGTGAGCAAGTTGATGCGCAACCAGGATTTGATCGCCGTTGCTCAAAAATGCAGCGTCGTCACCCGCTTTCGCACTACGGTTGGTCTCAACGGCTGTTTGTCAACCCGCTTACAACCCAATCACCCCACCGACGACCCCAAGGGCATTGCGGCCAGCATCATCGACGGGCTTTTGTATGCCAGTGGCGACGCGGTGATCGGCATCAATCCAGCTTCGGATAGCCCGGCGGCGGTGAGCACCTTGCTGCACATGATCGATGACTTGCGGGAAAAATACCAGATTCCTACCCAAAGTTGTGTGTTGTGCCATGTCACGACTGCCTTACAAATCATCCAGGATGCGCCCATTGACCTGGTTTTTCAATCAATAGGTGGCACGGAAAAAACCAATCAAAGTTTTGGCATTACCCTCAACATTTTGCAAGAAGCTTACGAAGCCGCTTTGGCCTTAAATCGCGGAACCATCGGCCGTCAGGTCATGTATTTTGAAACCGGGCAAGGCTCAGCCCTCTCGGCCAATGCCCATCATGGGGTGGATCAACAAACCATCGAAGCGAGGGCATATGCGGTGGCGCGAAAATTTGACCCTTTTCTGGTCAATACTGTCGTGGGGTTTATTGGCCCGGAATACCTCTACGATGGCAAACAAATCATTCGAGCTGGGTTGGAAGACCATTTTTGTGGCAAGTTGCTCGGTTTGCCCATGGGTGCCGACATTTGTTACACCAACCACGCCGAAGCCGATCAGGATGACATGGATACCTTGCTGACCTTATTAGGGGTGGCTGGCTGCAATTTCATCATGGGCATCCCCGGTGCCGACGACATCATGCTCAATTACCAGTCTACTTCTTTTCACGATGCCTTATATTTGCGCAAGGTGTTGGGCAAAAAGCCCGCACCAGAGTTCGATCAATGGCTTTTGGCGCAAGGTATTCTGGATGAAAAAGGCCAGAAATTACCGCTAAGGCCCAATCATTTGCTTTTGGCGTAAAAGGCATCAGTTGAAAAAAAAGCAATACTCAAAATCCGTGGAGCCAGATCCCTGGCAGTCGCTCAAGACTTACACCGATGCCCGCATTGCGCTGGGGCACACAGGTGGTGCTATCCCTTTAAAAGAAGTATTGCAATTCAAATTGGCTTTTGCTCACGCCAAAGACGCGGTGTATTCTGAACTGGATTGGCCGAAATTGGAACAAAGGCTGGAGCAGCTTGCCATACCTTATTTAAAACTGCACAGCCGGGCTAGCTCCCGCTCGGTTTATTTGCAACGGCCCGATTTGGGGCGGAGCTTGAATGAGGCTTCGGTGGCGAGCTTGAAAAAAATGCCAAGCGCAGAAACGGATATTGCGATAGTACTGGCCGACGGATTGTCGGCTACGGCGATTAATCAACATGCGCTGCCTTTGTTGCAAAGGTTGCTTCCTTTGTTACAAAAGGCGAATTTCCAGATTGCGCCAATTGCGGTAGTTGAACAAGCACGGGTCGCTATTGGGGATGAAATCGGGCATTTGTTGGGTACCCAATTGGTCATGGTGCTCATTGGTGAAAGGCCAGGACTGAGTTCGCCTTACAGCATGGGGGCTTATCTCACTTATGCACCCCTACCAGGTTTGACTGATGAAAAACGGAATTGTATCTCCAATATTCGGCCAGAAGGACTGCCTTATGAAATGGCCTGTCAAAAACTCTACTATCTCATTCAGGAATCTTTGCGCCTAAAACTATCAGGTGTAGACTTAAAAGACAACACGACAAACCTTTTTTTACCCTAATTTTTCGCTTTTCGCTTTTCGCTTTTCACTTTTTCACCGCTTCTTAAACCAAAACGTCTCCGGATTGATCTTCACCAATTGGTGCTGAATGGCGTACACCACCAACCCCGCCACATTTTTACAACCCAATTTTTCCAATAGATTGTTTCGGTGCCCATCCACGGTGCGGGGACTGATGAAGAGCTTCTCGGCAATTTCGCCCGTGGTGTATTCTTCACAAATGAGTTGGAGGATTTCTTTTTCACGACTGGTAACCTCCACCCCAAAAGACAAGGGCATTTTGGGTTTGTTTTTTTGCATCATGTTGTCCCGGATGACTTCCAATACTGCCTGGTTGTAACTGAAGCCATTGTTGTACACTTCACGAATGGTGGCCGCCACTTCGTCCGGAGTAGCATTTTTGGGTAAATAGGCCCCGGCACCCAACTCAATCATGTTGACGATAAAAGCTTTGCTGAAATAAGTGGAAAGTACGATAATTTTGATGCTGGGAAAACGCTTCTGCAAAGCCTTCGCTGTGTCTACCCCATTGAGATTGGGCATTTTCATGTCCAGCAAAAGCACATCTGGCAATACGCTGGCTTGGTTCAACAATTGTAGCAATTGCTCACCATCCTGCGCTTCGAGCACAACGCTGATGCCTTTGTAATCCTCCAACAGTAATTTCATACCCTTGCGAAACAGGGCTTCATCATCGGCTAAGGCTAAGTGAATCATCTGGAAATGGGTATTTAATGCTGAGTGAAAAACCAGCACCTGGCTTGCTGTCCAAACTGTGTTGGGCCTGGATCATTTGGAGTCGACTTTCGATGTTTTGCATGCCCAGTCCAGTTTTTTTCTTCAATTGATCGGGGTCAAAACCCAAACCATTGTCCTGGTATTCCAGCCGCAATTCCTTGTTGTTGGCCAACAGGCGGATGTTGATTTGGGAGGCCTGGCCGTGTTTGATCGAATTGCTGATCAGTTCCTGAATGATGCGAAACAAGTTGACTTCAACCATTTTTTCAATGGGCCTATTTTCGCTTTGCAGGTGGTCAAACTGCAAATCCAGGGCCGAAGTGCGTTGGTAGCTCTCACACAATTCTTTGATGGCATCCGCTAACCCAAAATTCTCCAGAGTGGGTGGTAAAAGATCGTGCGAAATACGCCGGGTGGTATCAATGGTATCGTTGATGACGCCAAAAATATCACTGACCGTTTCTTCCAAACCCGGAGAAACCGCCGCATTCTTTCTCAGCCGATGCAAGTTCAGGTGAATGACGTTGAGCTTGGAACCTACCTCGTCGTGCAGGTCCTTGGCAATGCGCTTTCGTTCTTCTTCCTGCGTCTTGATGTTGTTGTACAGCAGATTTTCCTGGTGTTCCAGTTTGAGCTGCTGTACACGCATTTGTTCCGCTAGAATTTTACGTTGAGACCGGTTAAAAAAAACAATAAAAGCTAGAGCAAGACTGAGCATAATGAGTATGCCAATCGTCATGAGTAAGTAGATTTCGTTTGCCGAAATTGCCATATTGCAGTGAACACCAGAAGTTGAAAGATCAGGTAGAGCAATGCGTTAAAGACCCAAAAAATTAAATGTACTTCGTCAAGGTCAAAGAATACATTGCTGAACATGAAGATAAATAAACTTCCTGAGTAATACAGCAAGATCGCAGAATTGATAATTGTAATCCGCTTGAAAGTCGAATCCATCTTATTGTGAGATGCAGTCAAAAAATAGCCTGTTGCGTAAGCAATAAAAATCAATTGAGTCAATGTCTTTGCATAGGAATTGTACTCAGTCAATTTTTGTAGAAAAATTGAATTAGCAATAATGAGGCCAATTACGATACAAATAAACCAATATACATACTTGCGCCAAGTTGTGTGCTTTTTGAAAATTTGATCGTAAAATAAAGTAATAAGAATAAACTCGACTACTGTATAAAAATGCAAAAGATACAAGTTATTGATTTGCTTATTCTCTTTATGCTGAAACCACATTACATGTGTGATGATTTCAATCAAGAGACTAACCACCAGCAAGCCGGAAAAATACTTGTAGACGTTGGAATGCCGCCACAAATACAATAAAAACAATACTGTATTAATCAATAATAAAAACTCTGAAGACAGAGACATTACTGTTTGCCAAGTACTCATTGTAGCTTATTTAATTCACATTAGTATGGACAAGAAGTAGGACATGGATTTGTGAAATCATAATAGGTTCCACCATCGTCATCATTTGCACTTTTCCTCCTAGATGTTTTAGACTCAAAGGCATGAATGAAAAAGTCAACCTCAATTTTGTCGCTTTTGTCTTTGTTAATCACAAAAACACCATTGATTTTGCTGTTTGGGTTTCCACTTCCACCAGCAATACTCAAAAATTCACACCACGGAAACAAGTAACCATGTGGGTAGAATATGATTTTGTAATTGTCGCTTAACTTCAAAAGGTAATCTTTTTGCGCTTCAATATTTGGTTTGGCAATGGTGGTTTTTATAGAGTCAATGCTCCCCGAATCGTTTATTTTAATAAACACCAATGGACCTCTTTTACCCTGTACGTTTTTGTAACACACAAAATAATAAGTTATGGTTTTATGCCCTGGTTTTAATCCTGGTTCTTGTGCAAACATGACCCAAGCTTTATCAGTAGTACCAGCATCAGGTAAAATCCAGCGTTTTTTTTCCCACTCTGCTATATTGATCACCGCTTGGCGTGGAATAATAAAGTAGTTTTGTTTTGCATTATCAACAATAGGAGAACTGGGAATTTTGACTGTGTCAATAAAATTCTTGTAATGCAAAGAGTCATTTTCTGCCATCCCCGGTTCGACTGGCTTGGTAATGCATACATTGGGATTCTCTCTATGGCAATTTTTCCACATATAAAAACTTAAAGCCAAAAGAGTGACAACAAATATTAAATATAAAATCTTGCGGCGCATAGTTAAATGGATTTAGGTGTTTTTATTATTCCTAAATGTAGAAGCAATAACAGACACAACCAAATAAACACTGCGAAATCAGGTAGAAATACCTACTACAATTGGTGGAAATACGGATGAGATTGTAGAGACGTGATGCATCACGTCTCTACTTCTGATCAAATCAAAAGCTTACTTTATAAAATACTTACCTCAGTCGATCCGCCGACCTCACCAACTTCTCATCCTTATTCACAAAACGATAAGCCAGCAGCGTAAAAACCAGCGCCGCGATCGCCATATACAATCCCAAACCGTCATTGATGGCCTCTTTACTTTTATTCAGCCCCTCTTGCATGAACAATACCACGGTAAGGATACTGCCCACAATAGCGGCAATCGTAGAAAATACGGCCAAGCGCATTTGAACCGCCCGATTTTTGAATAAAAAGATGGCAGCAATCGGTAGTGCGCCCGCCACGGCAAAGGCTGCCATCAGCGCCACATGATCCTGGACACCATAGGCTGCATCATTAAAAAAAGCCGATTGGGCCACTGCTTGTTTGGTTTCGGCGAATGGTACGCCAAACAATCCGAGGTATAGCCCCCCGGCCAGCAGAAAGAAAACGCTCTGAATTCGCTGAATCATAGCTGTAGATTGAAAGATATTGTAGTTTAATAGTGATATTTGCGGCGGAAGATAAAGAGTTGTTGCGATCACAACAACTTTAAACGCTTACAACAAAACTTCAATCGACTAAGTTATTGGTGAGGCAGCAGAATTGCTGATTGATTAATCATTAAGAGAAAAAAATGTATAGGCAGCTTTGGCTTTTAGGAGTGATGTGGATGCTGATCGGAATAGCCCAACTACAAGCACAGACCCCCGGCGGAAGCAGAGAAGGTAGTCGGGTAAAAATTCTTTACTCCGACAAATCCGTGTACGAAACCAGAGGCGAAACGACCATCAACCGCTTGAAAGGAAAAGTAGAGTTGAAGCAGGACAGCGTGTACATGTACTGCGATTCGGCCATTGTGGAAAACGAAACCCAGGTGTATGCCTACGGAAATGTGGTGATCCAGCAAGGCGATTCCCTGAAAATTTTTGCCGATGAAGCCCAATACGACGGGGAATCCAAAATCGCCAACCTCTTGGGCCGCGTCATTCTGGTCAATGGCAACCGCAAACTATACACCCGCCGCCTGGATTACCGCACCGATACCCGCGTGGCCTATTACACCAACAATGCGACCATGGTCAGTGACTCCCTTTCCCTAAAAAGTAAGGTCGGGTTTTACTATGTGGCAACCAAACAAGCCCAGTTTCGGGAAAACGTAACCGCAGTAGGCCCTCGTTTTAGCCTCAAAGCCGATTCGCTCAACTACAATACCGAATCCAAAGTCGTCGACTTTCTGGGGCCAACCGTCATCACCAACGACAGCAGCAAAGTGTACTGCGAAGATGGTTTTTACGACACCTTCAACAACCGCGCCGAGTTTTCGGGCAATGCCCAGTACGTCAAAAAAGACCAACAGGCCGAGGCCGATACCATCACCTACGACGACAACCTCAAAATTTACTCCTTACGCGGCAATGCCCGGGTGGAGGACTCGATCCGTTTGGCCATCGGCAACCTGATTCGTTACGACGAACTCCAGGATACCACTTTCCTGCAAGGGAACGCCCGCTATCGTGAAAAAGAACAAGACATCAATTCCGAAATCATCAGTTACAACCGCAAAAAAGGCACTTTTAAAACCCTGGGGCGCACCTTTGTCAGCGATCCCCCCAACCTGATGGAAGCCGACCAAATGGGTTTTGACGATGCGACTGGTCTGGGTGTAGCAACCGGTAATGTGATGTGGCGCGACACCGCCGCCGACCTTTCCATCAATGCCATGCGAGCGGATTATGGCAAAAAAAATGGTTACCTCAAAGCATCGGGTGGGTCGCGAGGGCGACCGGAACTCATCACCATAGTGGAGGGAGATTCCCTGTTTTTATCCGCCGACACCCTTCTGGCGGTGAAAGCAGATAGTTTGCCTGGCAAAGCGAAGGATACTTTGTCTTTAGGAAAAACCGACTCCCTGGCGGTGGTACAAAAAGATACCATGCAGAGCGACACCAGCCGCATTTTGCACGCTTACCACAATGCCCGAATTTACAAAAGGGATTTTCAGGCCGTGTGTGACTCGATGGTGTATTCCACCCGCGATTCCTTGTTCACCCTTTACGGCAATCCGATTGTTTGGTCGGATACCAGCCAGTTTACCGCCGATACGATTTACCTCACTTTAAAGAACAAAAAGCTTGATAAAATCATCATGCGGAGTAACTCCTTCATCGTGGTGATCTCGGATGGGACCTATTTTAACCAAATCAAGGCCCGAAACGTGGTCTCGTACTTTGAGGAAAGCAATCTCAAACGAATGGACGCCTTTGGCAATGCCGAAGTGATCTATTATGCCAAAGACGATTCGGAAGCCTATGTAGGGGTAAACAAAACGGAGTGTAGTGAAATGGTGATCAGGTTTGGTGCCCAAAACGCGGTGGAAAAAATCACCTTCATCACCGATCCCAAATCCGTGCTCAGCCCGATGGGCAGCACCAACCACCGAACCTTGCGTTTGAAGGGTTTTCGCTGGGAAGTGGATTCCCGCCCGCGCAAACGTGAAGATATTTTTGTGGTGCTCAGCCCTCAAGGCCGTATCGCCCCAGCTAACCGCATCAAGATCAACAGCGATGAAGAAAAACAGTAGATTTAGCTGGTTTGCGCAGAGACGCACGGCCGTGCGTCTCTACCTCCGCTGGTACAAGTCTCCAGACTTGAACCAATATCTACACGTCTCCAGACGTGTCATTGCAGCTATTCGCACGTCAGGAGACGTGCCAATAATGGTACAAGTCTGGAGACTTGTACCAGCAGCCAGACTTGTACCAGCAGCAGCGCTCAGCCTGATATTTTTGCTTAATCTGGGGAACTTGAACATTATCAATGCCCAAACGCCCCTTCAAATCGCCCAACAAGCGCAGCAAGCCTACCAACAAAGCCGCTACGACGACGCCGTAAGTGCCTACGAAAAACTGATTCAGGGCGGCTACCACGATGCCGATCTGTGCTACAACCTGGGCAACGCCTGTTTTAGGGCCGGGAAACTGGGCAAAGCCGTACTCTACTACGAAAAAGCCCTCAGCCTGGACCCCACCGACGAAGCAACCCTCAGCAACCTCGAACAGGTACGTAGTGAACTCACCGACCAAATCGACCACAGCGCCGCCCCCGAGTGGTGGGACTGGTTCCTACAACCCCAATGGATCATGCGCCCCAATGCCTGGGCCATTACCTTCGGAGTGTTGGTCTGGCTAGGCATGGGTTTGTTTTGGTACATCCGCCGCAAACCAACTGCTCCCTGGATGCCCTGGGTAGCGCGTGGCTTGTTGGCGCTGGCTTTTTTTGTGATGCTAGCCGCTGCCTTGAGTTATTGGCACGATCATCAAAATCCCAGCGGGGTAATTTTGAGCAAAGAAGCAACCCTGCGCATCGGGCCAGAGCAAGCCAGTCCGGCAATTCGGACCCTGCACGAGGGCACCAAAGTGGCTTATTTGGACAAAATCGGAAGCTGGGACAAGGTGCGTTTAGCAAATGGGCAGGAGGGCTGGCTGGAGGGGAAGAGTACGGGGAGGATTAGGTGAAAGATGAAGCGGAAGTAATCCGTAGTGCTCATTTTTTGCATCAATAACATAGGGGTCAGGGGGCAACTACAAATAATTTCCCCCAAATCCTCCCAACTCCGCTCCGAACCCACTATCTTCATGGGTCATAACCAATAACCCATTACATGCTGCGCTTCGGCTACGATGCCAAACGGCTTTTTAACAACTTCACCGGTTTAGGCAATTACAGCCGTACCTTGTTGAAAAACCTGTCCTATTATTACCCCGACCACGCTTATTTCCTCTTTTCTCCCCGCATCGAGCGCAAGCCGGATACCCGTTTTTTCACCAGCAGTGCTTCTTTCACGCCCTATAGTCCATCGCAATACCAGCGCATGTTGTGGCGGAGTTACAGCATCCGTTATGCCTTGAAGCGCCACAAAATCCAGTTGTACCACGGCCTTAGCAATGAACTGCCCTTGGGTATCAAAAGCACCGGTATCAAATCCGTAGTGACCATCCACGATTTGGTGTTCAAACACCGCCCGGATTATTACCCCTTTTTTGACCGCCAGGTGTATGATTTCAAATTCAATTACGCCTGCCAACAAGCCGATGCCATTGTGGCGATTAGTGAAAGCACCAAGGCCGATATCGTTCATTTTTACGGCATTCAACCCGAAAAAATCAAGGTGATTTACCAGTCTTGCGACGAACGTTTCATGCAGGAAAAATCCCCCAAGCTGATTGAGCCCATTCTGGCCAAATACCAACTTCCCGCCGAGTTTATGCTCTATGTAGGGACCATCTCTGAGCGTAAAAACCTGCTGGGCATTGTTCAAGCCATGGCTCAATTGCCACAAAGTATGCGCATTCCCCTTGTCGTCATTGGCGAGGGTAAAGAATACAAAACTCAGGTGCTGGAATTCCTGCAAAAAGCTGGCCTGAGCGAATGGGTCATTTTTACTCAGGTCAATAACGATGATTTGCCCGCCATTTTCCAAAAGGCGCGGATTTTCCTATACCCTTCACGGTGGGAAGGTTTTGGCATTCCGGTGATCGAGGCCCTGTTCAGTCGCACTCCGGTGATCAGCTCCAAGGTGTCTTCCCTGCCCGAGGCCGCCGGGCCGGCTTCCTGGTTGGTCGACCCCGAGGAACCCGCCGAAATCGCCGCAGGCATTGAGCGCATCCTGAGTGACGATGCTTTTCGGCACAACATGATCAAAACCGGGCTTGAATACGCCCAAAACTTCAAAGGCGAAGTAGTAACCGAAGAAATGATGGATTTGTACACCGATCTTTTAGGATTAGAATAGCCAATAATGGATGAAACTTACCAACACAAGCTCGAATTTACTGGTGAAAATTTCAGCGAAACGACCTTGCTACTAGGTGAATACGAAGCCTGCACCTTCGCCCAATGTGTATTTGCCAAAGTGGATTTGTCCAAGTTCACCTTTGTGCAATGCACCTTTGTCGATTGCGATTTCAGCATGGCCAAATTGAACCAATGTACTTTCCGGGAGGTAGAATTCAAGGCTTGTAAACTGCTGGGTTTACACTTTGACTATTGCAATTCTTTTTTGTTGTCCTTCACCTTTACCGATTGCACCTTGAATTACAGCGCTTTTTATCAGTTGAAAATTCCCGGCACGGTATTTAAAAACTGCCAGTTGGAAGGCGTGGATTTTGTAGAAGCCGACCTGAGCAACGCCATTTTTGAAAACTGCGAGCTGAATGCTGCGGTTTTTGAAGACAGCGTTTTGGAAGGGGCTGACCTACGTACTGCGCACAATTTCTCCATTGACCCCAGTTTTAACCGCATCAAAAAAGCAAAATTTTCTCGCCAAAACATCATCGGACTTTTAGGAAAATATGGTATTATCGTGGAGTAATAAGCTCTAAACTCCTCAACTCCTCAACTTCTCAACCCCTAAACTCAATACCTACATCATGAGCAAGCCTAAAAAATTATCCCGTCGCCAGTTCATCGAACAAACGGCGATAGTGGGTGCGGCCACAGTAGTTGCCCCCGGCCTTTTGCAAGCCAGCAGCCCACTGCCCGTCAAAAAAGTACGCGTCAGTGTGATTGGCTGTGGCAGTGTGTCCACCCAATACCTGCCCCATATTTCCAAATCTCCCCACGTAGAATTGGTCAGCACCTGCGACATCATTCCCGAGCGGGCGCAAAAAGCCGCAGAACAATACGGCATCAAACATTGGTATCCCCACATCGACCAGCTATTGGCTGGTGAACCCTTCGACCTGCTGCTCAACCTCACCGACATGCAGGAGCACGGTCGGCTCAACAAACAAGCCCTGCTGGCCGACCGCAACGTTTGGAGTGAAAAGCCCATGGCCAATACTTACGCCGAGGGTAAAGCGCTGCTTGACCTGGCCAAATCCAAAGGGCTGCGCATTTGGGGCGCCCCGGCGGTAGTCAATAGTCCTCAATTTGCCTTCATGGCCCAACAAATCCAGGCCGGAAAACTGGGCCGAGTTGCCGCTGCACACGCCCATTACGGGCATTTGGGGCCTACCTGGTCGGCGTTTTTTTATGAAAAAGGAGGTGGCAGTTTACCCGATTTGGGCGTATACAACCTGGCTACTTTGACGGGTTTATTGGGCCCTGCCAAATACATCACGGCCATGACCAGCATCGTGACCCCCAAACGCAAGACCGACAACAAAGGGGAAATCGACGTGGTAGCCGAAGACAATGCTGTAGTGCTTATGGATCACGGCAAAGGCATCATTTCCAGTGTGCAGTGTGGGTTCAACTACTTCGACCCCTACGGACACGAAGGAAAAGGCCAGGAAAAACCAACCATCTCCATTTGGGGCAGCGGCGGCAACATGAACCTGATCGGCTACGATTGGGCCCCCTTTGGTGTAGATATGGCCACAATGGAGAACGAAAACACGGTTCGTCATGTGCCTGATCCGGGTGCCTATGTGTGGCAAATGGGTGCTACCGTTATCTCTGAGTACATGGCAGGTGCCAGTGGCGAGCCGCGTATTCAGGCGGAACACGCTTTGCATGTGTTGGAAGTGATTGAGGCGGCACGGAAGTCGGCGAGTACGGGAAAAAGGGTGAAGTTGAGTTCGACGTTTAAGTACCCGATTTTATAACCTCAAATTTTGCATTTGCATATCCCCTTAAATTCCAGTATTTTTGCACGTCACAATTAACCGTCTTTTTCATCCGGAATGAGAAACGCTACTGAACTGAAACCCGGCGAAATTCGCCTGGGGGTCGTCCAATGGCTGGTAAGGAATTTTGCGTCAGTGGAAATTTTCCTTGACAAAATCGAACACCAAATCCAGTCCTTCGCTAATTATGGTGTAGATTTTGTGCTCTATCCGGAGTACTTCTCCATGCCATTGTTGTCCCTGTTTCCAGGCCCCAAAGAGCGAGAGCGTTTGGTGGCCATGACGGGTATTACCAACCACCTCATGGAGGAAATCTCCCGCATGGCCAATACCTATCAGGTCAATGTGATCACGGGTAGCATTCCGGAGCTTTCGCCAGCTGGCGAGCTGCGCAATGCAACTTACCTGTGCCGCCGGGATGGCAGTGTGGAAAAATACCTCAAAATTCATCTTACTCCTTACGAAAAACACGCCTGGCACATGGCTCCCGGCAATAAGTTGGGGGTATTTGACACCGATTGTGGCCGGATTGGCATCCAAACCTGTTACGATGTGGAATTTCCTGAGCTGGGGCGTTTGTACGCCGATGCCGGGGTGCAAGTCCTCTTCGTACCTTTTTCCACCGACTCACAAGAAGGTTTTTTCCGGGTGCGCCATTGTGCACAAGCTCGGGCCATCGAAAACGAGTGTTATGTGGCCATTTCCGGCTGCGTAGGTTACCTGCCCGAAGTGAGCGCCATCGAGTTTCAGTACGGGGAGTCGGCCATTTTTACACCATCTGATTATGCCTTCCCGCAAGGTGCGGTCAAATCACAATTGCCTGCCAACGTCGAGTCCATCATTGTGACCGACGTCAACCTGGAATTGTTGCACAACTTGCACCACCGCGGTAGTGTACGCAATTTGCAAGATCGCCGCAAGGACCTTTACCACCTGGATGCAACCGAAAAGTTGAAGTTACCTCTGGAGGTGGAATTGGATCTGGATGATCCTTTGAGTAATTCCTGAATGAAAAAGTTGAGGGGTTGAGAAGTTGAGGAGTTGAGGCTACCGCGAGCGATTTTGACAATGTTCTTGTCCAAGTCGCTCGCGGTAGCCTCAACTCCTCAACTCCTCAACTCCTCAACACCTCAACCTCCCTCAACCATATTTCCCCAATGATCGACACATCAATTACGCTCCATACCTATTCCGGAGCCGACCTGGCCCCTTACCTGGAAGACGTAGCCCGTTTGCGCATCGAAGTATTTCGAGCTTATCCCTACTTGTACGAAGGCCACATGGAATACGAACGCGAATACCTGCGCAGCTACCTGAATGCGCCCGAAGCTGCCATTGTCATCGCCAGGGATGAGGGCAAGGTCATCGGTGCATCAACTTGTATTCCGCTGGAAAACGAGCCCGAATCGGTACAAAAACCGTTTTTGGAAAAAGGGCTGGATGCCAAAAAAATCTACTACTACGGCGAATCCGTTTTGCAGCATGAGTACCGTCGGAAAGGCGTTGGGGTAGGTTTTTTTGAACACCGGGAACGCAAAGCCCGGAGTTTACAACGCTTCCAATGGGTTTGTTTTTGTGGCGTAGAACGGCCACAGGATCATCCCTTGCGCCCGGAGGATTACGTTCCGCTCAATCATTTTTGGCGGCGGCGTGGCTTTCAGGAAACCGATATGGTGTGTTACATGAGCTGGAAGGACCTGACTGAAGCAGAAGAAAGCCCAAAGCCATTGCGGTTTTGGATGAAAGAACTATTTTAAATTGATCGATTTATGCGCATTTTTTCCACCCTCACACTGGGAGTTTTCCTGCTATTTTGCACCGCATGCGGTAGCAGTGCAGGTTTGCCCCAAATGGAAGATTTTACTGCCGTACTCAAAAAAGTTGGCAATACGACGACGTACCAAATGCTGTTGTTGAACGCGGGTGGAAGCACCCAGTTGTTGGGCTTTAAACAGAAAGGCACTCTGATCGTGCCAACCGATGAAGCCTACAACCAATTGGGTGGCCAGGCTTTGATGGAGTTGATGGATCCCAAACAAAGTTCCGCCCAACTATCCATGCTCAAACGGCATGTGCTGAACCTGCCATTGAGTCCTAAAAAATTACAAAGTATGGGAACTGTAACTACGTTGGAGGGCAATGCTATTCCAGTCAAAATGGAATCAAACGTGCTGTCTTTTGGCGAAGCCAAAGTAATCTCCAGCTTTGAAACGCCGGAAGGGATGGTGTATGTGGTGAATAAAGTACTGAAGTAGTTGAGATGGTTGAGGGAGGTTGAGAAGGTTCAGGCTACCGCGAGCGACTTAGACAAGGGCATTGTCAAAATCGCTCGCGGTAGCCTAAACCTTCTCAACCTCCCTCAACTTTCTCAACCTCAACTATACCGCAAAGCTCTCCCCGCACCCACAGGTGCGCGCAGCATTGGGGTTGTTGAAGAAAAAGCCCTTTCCTTCCAGACCGCCCGAAAACTCGAGGGTGGAATTAAAGAGGTACAAAAAGCTCTTCAGATCAGTTACCACTTTGATGCCGTTGTCTTCAAAGACCTGATCATTGGGCTTGGATTCATTATCGAAGTCCATATTGTAACTCAAGCCGGAACAACCGCCACTGGTAACGGATACCCGCACAAAGAAATCCTCGCCCAACTTACCTTGTGAGCGAATTTCGGAAATTCTTTCTTTGGCACTCTCAGCTACAAAAAGCATATTCTTAGTGTGTTTTTTCAGCAACTGCTACTTCAATGCCGTTTTTTTGCTGGTAATCAGCAATCGCACTGCGGATGGCATCTTCAGCCAATACTGAACAGTGAATTTTAACCGGTGGCAAAGCCAGCTCTTCTACAATCGTCATGTTGTCGATGCTCAAAGCCTGATCGATGGTTTTTCCCTTCAACCACTCAGTTGCCAGTGAAGAAGAAGCAATAGCGGAACCACAACCAAAGGTTTTGAACTTCGCATCCACAATGGTGCTGGTGCTGGGGTCTACTTCAATTTGCAGGCGCATGACGTCACCACACTCGGGTGCACCAACCAAACCAGTACCTACGGTTGCTTTACTCTTGTCCAAGGTTCCTACGTTGCGTGGATGTTGGAAGTGTTCGAGAACTTTATCGGAATATGCCATGATTTTAGCGTTTTTTTTTAAATTAATGTTCGCTCCACTGAACGGAATTCAGATCGATG
Source organism: Chitinophagales bacterium (assembly GCA_013298445.1). Classification (GTDB taxonomy): domain Bacteria; phylum Bacteroidota; class Bacteroidia; order Chitinophagales; family Saprospiraceae; genus Haliscomenobacter. Next base: position 22,440 of record JAAFHQ010000005.1, read on the forward strand.
CCTTCTTTGTACATTTCCCAAATCGGGCTCAAGTCGCGCATGTGGTTCACCCCTGCACTCACTTTTTCAATCACGTAGTCGATGTCTTCTTCCGAAGTGAACCGGCCAAGGCTAAAGCGCAGTGAAGAGTGCGCCAAATCATCTCCCAAGCCCAGCGCTACCAGTACATAAGATGGCTCCAAAGAGGCCGATGTACAAGCAGAACCCGAAGAAAGGGCAATGTTTTGGTTAAATGTCATCATCAAACCTTCACCTTCAACGTGTTTGAAGGAGATATTGGTCACGTGTGGCATGCGGCTTTGGCGGCTACCATTCACGTAGATTTCTTCCAGATTGTCTTGGAAAGCTTTTTCCAAACGGTCGCGCATTTTGCTCAGGCGCTCGGCATCCTGATGCATTTCTGCTTTGGCAATTTCAGCTGCTTTGCCAAAACCAACGATGCCTGGAACGTTCAGGGTACCCGAACGCATGCCGCGCTCGTGGCCACCGCCGTCCATTTGAGCAGTTACCTTTACGCGTGGGCTTTTGCGGCTCACGTACAAGGCACCTACACCTTTAGGACCGTACATTTTATGTGAAGTAAAAGCCATCAGGTGTACTCCGGTTTCTTTCGGATTAACCGGAATTTTACCCACTGCCTGTACTGCATCACTGAAGAACAAAACACCTTTACGGGCGCAAATTTCGCCAATTTCTTTCATCGGTTGGATTACCCCGGTTTCGTTGTTGGCCCACATTACCGATACCAGAATGGTACTCGGCTTGATGGCTGCTTCCAACTCGGCCAGGTCGATCAAACCTTCGGCGTTGACCTGGAGGTAGGTTACTTCAGCCCCCTCTTTCTCCAGTTTTTTACAAGTATCCAACACCGCTTTGTGCTCGGTTGTGACCGTAATGATGTGGTTGCCTTTGCTGGCATACATCTCGAACACCCCTTTGATCGCCAAGTTGTCCGACTCGGTTGCTCCAGATGTAAAGATGATTTCTTTAGGGTCAACGTTGATCAACGAAGCGATCTGTTCGCGAGCATAATCTACTCCTTCTTCTGCTTCCCAACCAAAAGGGTGGTTGCGACTCGCCGCATTCCCCGGCATCTGATAAAAATAGGGCAACATCGCCTCCACTACCCGTGGATCGGTGGGAGTTGTAGCGTTGTTGTCCACGTACACGCGGCGTGTATCCTTGGTCATAACCTAAGTTTATTTAGATTGAATCTAATCTTATTGAAAACTGACACAAAGATAACGATTGGTGGGAAAAAAAGTTCGAATCGAATAAAAAATCATTGCAGGTGGAAAACTTTTATTTAGAGGACGGTAAAATTAGGGCAACGCGCTGTAGAGACGCAGGGCCCTGCGTCTCTGCCATTCGGAATCATCCATCATTTTTTGAGTTGCCCCGATTTTGTCATGCACTCTTTTCAATTCAATGCAAATTATTGCGATGCTGCGTTTATTTTTACCCGGGTTTTACTAGCCTTTATCGAATTCTTCAGCAAAAAACACGCTCTGACCATGTCATCAACAACTTCTCGCCGCAAGTTTCTCAAAATGTCTTCACTGGCAGCTGGCGCAGGATTCCTGCCCAATACTGAAATTATCGGTGCACCGAATCTCCGCAAAGGCCCACTGGTGGATAAAGTACGCATCGGTTTCATCGGCACGGGTATGCGTGGCCGCAACCACGTAGAACTCGCCCTGCTCCGCAAAGATTGTGAAGTAGTCGCCATTTGTGACATCGATCCAAAAGCCATTGCAGAAACGCAAAAAATGATCAGCAAAGCTGGGAAACCAGCGGCTGCGGCTTATGGTGAAAAAGGTGAGCGTGACTTTCTGCGCATGTTGGACAAACAAAAGCTGGATGCAGTCATCGTCGCTACTCCCTGGGAATGGCATACCGAGCAGTCGATAGCTTGTATGAAACGGGGCATTTATGTGGGTAGTGAAGTCTGTGGCGGTT
>JAAFHQ010000049.1 GCA_013298445.1 Chitinophagales bacterium
CTCAAAAAGCGCATGCGCTACAAAAGAAATTTGTGCTCAATCCAGCGCCGGCTCAGGATTTACCCGCCGAACTGTATCCAATTCTATTCTTAATTACACCCAATGAAACCGAAGCGAGTTTGTTGACCGGGATTGCATTGGATAACGATGATGCATTACCACGGATCGCTGAAGCTTTGCTGCAAAAGGGCGTGGCCAACGTCATCATTACCCTTGGGGCGAAAGGTGCCTATTTCCACAATGCCAACCAACAGTTTAAAATCCCTGCACCAAAGGTACAAGCGGTGGATACTACAGCTGCGGGCGATGTGTTCAATGGTGCCCTGGCAGTGGCTCTCGCTGAAGGTATGGAATGGCCCCAGGCCATCGACATGGCTTGCCGGGCAGGTGCAATTGCAGTGACGCGGATGGGGGCGCAGGCGTCGGCACCTTTCCGGGAGGAATTGGGTTGATCAAAGTGTATTTTTTGCTTAAGTAGATTGCGGAAGGAATAACGTACAATCTCTGAGGTGTTCCTTCAGTGCCTTAGGTTTCTTAGGTGGTTAATATACTTTTTCACCACCTAAGAAACCACAGGCACTAAAGAAACACCTCAGTTCAGGTTTTACCACAACTCCAATATTTCGATATTCCGCCCTTGAAACGGGATTTTGTCGCCAAGCTTTTTTCCCAAAAGAACTTGCCCAAGTGGAGCAGCGGTAGATAAAACGTAGACGGCTTTGCCCTCGTGGATGATTTTGCCCAAACTTACCGCCAGGTAATAATAACCCTCATTACTGCGCAACAACGAACCTAGTTGGATGGCCGGATAAGTGCTCAAGGGATTCAATTGCTCCAATTGCAAACGCAGCTCCTGAGATTGGGCCAATTGTTGGGCGAATTTGTCCTTTTCCAATTGCATCATGGCCCGCCCGGTTTCGTATTTATCCCCTACGCTGCTTTTGGTTTCCTGATTGGCGGAGTTTTGGGCATCTTCCATAGCCTGCGTGGCGGCAGCAATGCTTTGATCGATGCGCGCCAGGCAGGCTTGATGCAAGGTGATTTTGAATGTAGACATAGGGACGAGGGGCAATTACATCTTTAGTCCCCGGCGTTTGATCTCATCTGCCACCAGTCGGTACTCGCGGCTCATGTCACCCGTTACCGAACTGTTTTCCTGAGCCCGACGAATCAGGTAAGGAACCACTTCGCGGACAGAACCGTATACCACATATTTAGCAGCGTTAAAACCGGCAGCAGCGAGATTGAAAGTCAGGTTGTCGCTCATGCCATAAAGCTGACAAAAATATAGATTGGGGTGATTCCGCGGAATACCGCGCTCCACGATCAATTGGGCTTGTAAATGAGCGCTCTCGGCATTGTGAGAGGCATTACAAGAGGCAACCCGCTCATACTGCTCTATGCAAAAGCGCAGGGCGGTATTGTAGGCCTCATCGGTTGCTTCCTTGGTGGGATGAATCGGGGAGGCGTAGCCCATTTCTTCGGCGCGTTCCCGCTCTTTTTCCATATAAGCACCTCTGACCAGTTTAACACCCAAAAAGTAACCTTCTTTTAGTGCACGCTCGGCCAGGTCATACAAGTACTGTAAACGATCGTGGCGGTACATTTGGCAAGTCGTATACACTACCACCCGTTCGCTGTTGTAACGTTTCATCATCATTTCCGCCAGATGATCAATGGTTTCCTGAATCCATGATTCTTCAGCATCAATAAAAACGGCCATACCTTTACTAGCAGCAGCGTGGCAGATGGCGTCCAAACGGCGGAGGATACTTTTGTACTCAGCTTTGGTTTCGTCCGTAAAAGCGATTCCAGCCTGGATGCTCTCCAGGAGTTCAAAGCGACCCAGGCCACTGACTTTAACACTGATGATGGGCACGGCATCCTGCGTCGCTGAAAATTCAATGCTACGCAGGTTTTCGTTCATGGTATGGTTCAGTTCGGATTCCTCTTCTTTGGCTTCGGCACCATAGTCCAGGATAGACTTGATGTTGGAACTCTTGAGGCGGTCGATGGTTTTTTGGACTTCGAGTAGGGTAGTGCCGCCGCAAAACTGCTCAAAAATGGTGTTTTTGATGGCACCCGTTACGAATGGCAGGTGGAGTTTGATAGCAGCCAATCCAATTTTGGAGCCAATTCCCACCAGCCATTGTTTGTTCATCAGGCCAAACAACCAGGCGGTTTTGTTCAATTCTTTGTCGCTGCGGTCGGCAAAGGCAATTTCGGTATTGGAAAAATCCAACTGTAAGTCCTTGGTTAGGTTGAGCATATCTTTTATAAAATTTGGCATTTGGTCTATTGATTTGCGGGTTGGTCCGCTGGAGTGTTCCATATTTCCCACGCTTTTTCGGCCTGACCGTACAGCATTTCCAGTCCATTTTTGACCGGAAGCCCATTGGCCAATCCACGTTTCATAAATTCAGTCGTTTCAGGATTGTACACCAAATCGTACAATAAGTGCCCGCGTTTTAGTTGATCGTAGGGTAAATCCGGGCAACTCTCCACTTTGGGGGCCATTCCTAGTGGAGTTGTATTGATGATGAGCGGAAAACCCTCAATGTGCGCGTGTACCTCCTCATAACTCACTTGGCCATCCTGTGGTTGGCGGGAAGCGATGGAATAAGGTATATTTAACTTTTGCAGGACAAAAACAACGGCTTTAGCTGCTCCACCTGTCCCCAGGATCAATGCATGCTCAGGTGTTGCCCGATTTTCCTGCAAAAAAGACAACAAGGAGGATTCAAAACCAAAAACATCCGAGTTGTAACCGATGAGTTGAGTACCGGAAAACTTAATAACGTTTACTGCCCCCACTGCCGCTGCGCTCTCATCCAAAGAATCTAAAAAAGGAATGATTTGTTGCTTGTAAGGGATGGTAACATTCAGCCCTTGCAGGTTGGGATATGCTGCCAATAATGCTGGGAATTGCTCGATCGTTTCGATGGGAAACAACTCATACTGGGAGTCAGGAATGCCCTCCCGTACAAATTTTTCAGAAAAATACTTGCGGGAAAAAGAATGACTCAATGGATAACCAATTAAGCCATACAGCTTTGGAATGCTGTGGAGATTTGGATCAGTTTGCCAGTGCATATTTGTTTGGAATACGGGCTAAAGGTAGTGCTTATTTGGAAATTTTTCGAATGGGCGTCAACATGACCTTGCGGAATTCTACTTCAGAGCCTTCGGCCTGCAGGGCAATTTGCCCTTTGGTGGCAGTGGAATTGAAGCCATGATTGACCAAATCGCCATTTAACCATACTTTGACTTCGGCATTGAGGCATTCGATGGTCATGCTGTTCCATTCACCCAGTGGTTTTTCGGAGCCATCGGTGAGGTTCACAATGCGCCGCTCCTTACCTTCCGTAATGCCCCATTTTTCTTTAGGTCCACGTCTTTTTTCCATTTCGGGCACACTGATGTCTTCCACAATGCACCAGAAGTCGCCGGCATTTTGATGCATCATTTGTACTTCGATGGATTTGGGAAACATGCTGTACAATGCGCGTGGAGTGGAGGCGTGTACGAGTGCTCCGCAGTTGCCGGGTTTACCTGCAAAGCGGTATTCAATTTCCAGTCGATAATTTTGGTGAATGGCGTCGGTAATGAGGTGTCCACCCGGGGTGCCCATGCTGACCAGGAGGCCATTGCGCACCAGAAAGGGGCTTTTAAGATTGGGATCCTTGTCCATGTCGGGCACATCGGCGTGCCAGCCACTGAGGTCTTTACCGTTGAACAGGCTTTGCGCCTTTGAATGGGAAGTATTGGCCGATTTGCAACAAAACAAACCGCAGGCTAGGGCGATGATGATGAAAGGTTTCATAGTGCTTTGTACTTGACAAACTTGTAATGTCTATTTTCGGATGAAAAGTAGCACTTTACTTGCCAATGAACAAATCTCCAAAAGTAATACTGATCGTGACGTTGGGATAATATTCCTTGTTGGGTTTAAAGGTGATTTTTTTGATACCTGTGTCCTTCATGTCCAGGAGTTTGAATTTCAACTCGTTGGGGTAGTCTACCCGTCCATTTTGTACGCTGAGGTTGTAAGAAAAGGCACCCGGTTGAAGGGTATGGATGAATACATTTGATTTGTCTGCTTTGAGATTGAAATCGCGGAGTTGATCGGTTGCAAAAAAATTGAGAATGCCGTATTGGGCGGTAATGTCGTAACGGCCACGCATGTGTTTGAGGGTCATGTCAGAACGGCGAGAAACGATTTTGACGTTTCCATCTAGATTGTCAGCAAAAAGATCACCAAAAGAGGTATTGATGTCGATATCTCCGATGATGTTATCCAGACCAATGCGACTGAAACGGGTATTCAACTTTAAACTACTCATCAGGTCTTTGGCATCAATCAGCCCGTAGTTGTTTTTGATGTAAGTAGGGCATTCCTCTGGTATCGTAATTACGTAGGTTGCAGCCATTAGTGATTGCAGTTCTGGGCTCCCTTCGGGCACATCGAGGTAATTGCGCAGGTAAATTTTATTCTTCTCCTTATTGGTGATGTAGCGCATTTTTTCCAGGTCCTTCTCCGCCTGTTCCTTTTTGATGTGTTTGGCAGTGAATATGATTTGGACCTTGATTTCCGGTTTACTCCAGGTTTCAACACGCACTTCCGCCCGTTCGCCTTCTATGTTCAGTGAATACCCCTCGCGGTAGCTGAACGTTTTGTCAATGCGTTTGGTAACCACCTGCATTGTTCCATTTTGGGCAAATCCCAAATGCAGAATGCTCCAGAAGCTAAAGCAAAGAAAAATACGGAATTTCATGAACTGCATATTTTTTCTTAATGGACTTAATGAACAAAATAGTTAGGGGGCGATAAAAAAATAAATGTTCATTTTGCCAGAGGATTAGATAAGTAAACGGTTCAATTTAAGTGTCTTATCTAATCCTCTGGCTCAGGAAAAATGAACATTTATTTTTGCCCCAAAACTAGGAGGTTTGAATTTTTTCTACCATTGCTTTGACCACCCGACTGCGATCTTGCTCCAGTTGGCTGAGTTCGCGGATCAAATCTGGATCTTCGCCGTAACGGGCCATCACATCCTTGAGTTCAGCTTTGGCGGCATTGAGTTCTTTTAGTTCGTTCTCTAGTGCACAATCTTCCTCGTTTTGCGCCTGGTACTTGCAAAAATTGGCAAACAGGGTTTGCACCTCTTGCACATCTGCCTCGGCATCGTCCCAGTCTCGGGGAGAATTGATTGGCGCAACTTTTTCTTCACTATAGGCATAGCTGACCCGGCCACGGGTTTGATTCCATTGGTAAAGGCCCAATGCCGCAGTAACCACGATGGCCACACCTGCCGCTACACTCCAGCCCCAGGAAGACAAACGACGGATTTTGCCACCGCCCCCCAGCTGAACTTCAATGCGCCCCCAGATGGCGTCAGGAGCAGTATAAGTAGGCAACTCCGCGATGGCCTGATGAAGGTACCCTTCCTGCTCGAGGTGTTGTTCGATGCGGTCCCAAATGAACTCCGGTGCCCGGTGTTCGGGCAAGTGCCGCAAAGCGTCCTTTAGGTTTTTTTCATGCATTGATTCCATCTTTTATCACCCTTATTCAGGTTTGCCCAGGGTTTCCCGCAGGCGTTTTTTGGCATAAAACAATTGCGACTTGGAGGTGCCCACCGTGATGCCCAATAGATCAGCAACTTCCTGGTGGCCATAACCTTCTACTTCGATGAGGACGAATACGGTGCGGTAGCCAGTTGGCAAGGCCAAAATGGCTTTTTCGAGGTATTCGGCATCCAGGCGATGGCTCCAACTGATGCTCGTGTCGGGTGGAAGTTGATCCAGTGAGGCAGTGTATTGCTCTTTTTTGATCTTACTCAAGGCGGTGCGTACCACAATGGTTTTGATCCAGGCCCCCAAGGTTGATTCTTGCCGGAACCCACTGAGGTGCCGAAATACCTTAATGAAGGCGTCCTGAAGAACATCTTCGGCGAGATCGTAATCACCCGTAACGCGATAGGCCACAGTGTACATGGCGTTTTTGTAACGCTCGTACAGTGTTTTCTGCGCCAGGCGATTTTGCTCCAGGCATCCTTTAATGAGGTCGGCTTCCGTCATACTGATTGTGTAGGGCATCGGCTCGGTATCCTTTTGTTTTGTGGTTAAAGAGTCGATCGATGGAATGATGGTTGTATATGAAGGCTAAAAATAGCGAGATTTTACTTTGTTTAGATACCAAGCCTTCAATCTATCCGTTCATTTGCCATCTTCCTTCCCAAATTTCCCCATTTACAGACCCATAATAATTTTGTACAAGCTGTATATTTAACTACCTTTACTGTACAAAATTTGATACACTGCGTTAGGAACCTGCACACAAGTCATGATGGAAAACCTTTGAAAAACAGATACTCGGGTTTACTTAATTTTATCGCTATGCTACGCAAGGTTTTGGCAGTATGTTTCAGCGCGCTGGCGTTGATGACGACGACGACCGCACTATCCGCTCAAGAGCGCTTGAACAATGCCCCTATGAGTGCCCGTTGGGCAACAATTACTACGGAAAAACTACCACGCTTTTCACTCAAAAAAACGTTGAAAGAAGATTACCTCAATCCAGGCAATCGCTTCGCAGCACCTTTATCCGTTGATTTGGGTTTGGAAAATTCAGGCACCTGGGAAAGCAGCCCTGATGGCAACAGCGTTTGGCGCATGAAGGTACAGTCCAAGACTGCACTGGGGTTGATGTTGCTTTTTGACGATTTTTTCATTCCACCTGGAGCGCTGCTCAACGTTTACCACGCTGATGGGCAATTGATGCAAACCTATAATGGACTGGACAATCAGGCCAACGGCAAATTCCTTATCGGGTTGGTGCGTGGAGAATCGGCGCAATTGGAATACATTGAGCCACCCGAGTTTAAAGGTCAGGGGCGCTTACACTTGTTTCGGGTCGATCATGCTTACCATCAAGACAACCTGAAAGCGGCCAATTTTGATGTTTCCGGAAAACTAAGCGTTGAGTTGGGTTTCGGGGCCTCAGACCCCTGCAATGTGAACGTCAATTGTGAAGAGGGCAATGATTACAAAGCTGAAAAAGGTGGCGTTTGTCGCATTGTAGTGATTGTGAAAGAAGGAACCGGGGTATGCACCGGCAACCTTATGAATAATACCAAGCAGGATGGGCGGCCTTTGTTGCTGACCGCTTTTCACTGTCAGGATGGCTATACGCCACTTTATGATCTATGGCGCTTTGATTTCAATTACGAGAGCAAGACCTGCGACAATCCCAGCAAAGAACCGCAATGGCAAACCTTATTGGGTGCAAAACTGCTGGCTGGGCGTCAAATGAGTGATTTCCTTTTACTCGAATTGGCCAATAGCATTCCTCAATCTTTCAAAGCTTATTTTTTAGGCTGGGATCGCCAAAAGGAGGCACCAAGTTCTGCCGCTTTTATCCACCATCCACAAGGGGACATCAAAAAAATCTCGATTGAAAAAGGGCCACTTATTGTAAACCCCAATGCTATCAAATGGAACAATGATGTAACCACTCCAGCCAATTTCCATTTGCGCATGGACATTGATAAAGGTACCTTTAAAGTGGGTTCATCAGGCAGTGCTTTGCTGAATGAGAAAAAAAGGGTGGTCGGTCAGCTCCATGGCGGCAAAGATACTTGCGACCAACCAATTGGGTATTTTGGTCGTTTGTTCATCTCTTGGGACGGATCGGATCAGGCGAGCGCTCGCTTGAAAGATTGGTTGGATCCATCAAACACCGCCCCGGAAACGCTGGATGGCATCGAGAACCCGGTTAAAGGTGGTGGCACCATCAGCGGCACAGTCAAAACTGAAAAAGGCATCGCCATAGCCAACGCACGCGTTCAAATATTGGGCTCCAGTGGGGTGACGATTACCACGCTAAGCGACGACCTGGGCAATTTTTCTGTAGACAATATCCCCATGGGTGAGGCTTATGAAGTGGGTGCAGGTAAAGCTGATGTGTACGACAATGGATTGACAACCCTGGATATGATTCGGGTGCAAAAACATATTTTGAACCTGGAACCTTTGGCCACTCCTTACCAAATGATTGCTGCAGATGTTAACAATTCCGGCTCCATTAGTACGCTGGATTTGATTCAAATGCGCAGGGTGATTTTGAATTTGGATAGCAAATTTCCAACACCTACCTGGTTGTTTGTTCCAGCTGCCAAGAACTTTGTAGACGAAAAAGACCCCTTTAAAGGCTTTGCTGCGGGTATTTACACCATTCCCGCTTTGAGCAATAAAAACACCACCTTTGATATTATTGGCATCAAGTTTGGAGATGTTAATGGGAATGTGGATGGAACTTATTAAGTGAAAAGTGAAAAGTGAAAAACGGGTACACCATTTGGATTCCACCTGGTATATTTTTTTCACTTTTCACTTTTCACTTTTCACTTTTCACTCTATTGTTTCACCACACTCAGCGCCTTACTACTCCCCACCACGCTCTGCACCTGCACCCAATATTGTCCTTTGGGCAGATTTTCACCAATCTGGATTTGGCCATTCCCAGGCAGTAACTGATGTTTTTCAACAACCTTTCCGAGGGAGTTAAATACGCGCAATACCGCAGCATGCCCCTGGTTTTGCCAAGTGTAATTCAATCGCAAAGACTCGTAAAATGGGTTGGGACTGGCACTCAGTTGTAAGGGCAATTGTTTGATGTCATTCAGGCCAGTTGTAAAACCATCCGGGCGCAATTTTACATTTTGAATGCTCACTTTCCCATTTGCAAAAACAACGGAGATGGTATCGGGTTGGTAACCTTCCTTGTAATAAACTACCCGGTAAGTGCCACTTTGGGCGATACCCGTAGCGTATTCTCCGGAAGTTTTGGAACGTTCAGTGTTTAGCTGTGGCGCCAATATTTTTACTTCTACTTCTGTCACTGGGTTGTTGGTGCGGGCGTCGGTGATCAAGCCCTCCAGAAAGCAGGCTTTTTGATAGTTCGGTTTGAACACCCATAAGCCTGTTTGAATATCCGAAGCAATCAATAAACCACTAGGGAAATAAGGGTAGATACCCCAAACCCCTGCAAAACCGCCATCAGGCCCAGAGTAAGTATCGTAACTACCCACTTCAACCAGGTTACTTGGGCGACTGGCATCTACAATTTTTACCCCATCGGTATAGTATGCCGTCGGTAAAAAACCCTTCAGGTAATGAGTATTGTGTGGAACTACCCCACGGCCCCGCGTAGCGGCCGCCGTGAAGACGTCTAGCAATTCAATGTTGTTGAGATTGCTCACCTTGTAGGCATCGATGCTGGCGTTGAGGCGTTCATCGGTGGTAAACAGGTATTTGCCATCATCTGATAACCAACAATTGTGCGTAAAGCGAGAAGTGGTAGTGATGGAGTTTAAGAGCACTGGATTGGCTTTGTTTTTGGCGTCTATAATGTTTACCCGGCCACTATAGATGTCGGAACTCCATATGGTATCCCCACGGGTGAAGTTATCGTGGGAGTAGAGGCCAGTTTTGATAGCCCCAAGGTATTTTGGGGCTTCCGGGTTGGCTTTGAGGTCGTACATGACCACAGCACCACTGTTTACATTGCAACCAGAGAGGTACATCACCCCATTTTCATCAATCCAAATGGTATGACAACGCTCGACAAGCCCAGGCATGAGGGGATCAATTGGAGCCTGTGGTTTGATGAGGTTCCAGGTGATGTTGTCCGGGGCATTTTTCATGTTGATGACCAGTAGCCCGTCGGGCACATTGTCAATTGTGACGTAAACGTAATCTTTATAGGCTTTCATTTCGCGCCAAATGCTGCGGGAACCGGGAATAAAGGCTACCTTTTTTGGCTTTTTGGGGTCTGTCAGCAAATAAATGGCAGTGCCAATGCGGGTGCCTAAAACGGCATACTCGCGCCCCTGTCCATCTATATACCCCCAAATGGCGCTGTAGAGATCATTAGGGTATTCATTGACATTGGACTGGAGTTCCAGGTTGAAGTTGGGCTGTTGGGATTGGGCGAAACCGAAGTTTGATCCCAAAATCATTGCCCCAACAGTTAGCATAAAAGGAATAAGAAGGTTGTACATCGGGTATTTCATGAGCATTATTTTATTTGTTCAATTTCCAGACCGGCTACATTTTCCAGGTCCAGAGCTTCTTCCAGGCGCAGTCCAGCCACCCAGGCTTTGAGTTTAAAGAGGCTGTCTTTTACCTCACTTTTAGGAATGGCAATGGTAACCTTTCCCAAATCACCAAAATCTTGCTCCAGCATCGGCAGGCCCAGTTTTTTGATGGCGTTCATCACATCACTCATGATGGCATAATCAAAGGTGAGGCGATAAAAATCTTCTACAGTTTTTTCAATGATCTCAGCTTTTTCTAGTGCATCAGCTGCGCAAAGTCGATAGGCATTGATGAGTCCGGAGGTGCCCAGCAAAGTGCCTCCAAAATAGCGCACCACCACGATGAATACATTGGTCAGGCCAAAACTGTCGATTTGGCCCAGGATAGGTCGGCCAGCGGTGCCACTTGGTTCCCCATCGTCGTTGGCTCGGTAATTGTTTTTATCCAAACCCAATCGAAAGGCAAAACAATGATGGGTAGCCTTGGGGTGTTCTTTGCGAATGGCTTCGAGGTGTGGCGGCCAGTCCTGTTCCGAAGATATTGGAAAGGCGTAGGCAATGAATTTACTGCCTCTGTCCCTGAATTCACCTACACTCGCCTCCTTAATCGTCAAATACTCATCACTCATTTCAACTACGCATAAAGTCTATTGTCAAATATTCACAAGCCATTAACAGGCATTCTCAAGGTTGCTGTTGATCTTTGTAACGCACAAATCGGGGATCAGTGTTTAAACGAGGTAGCACTATTCGTGTCAATTAAACGCCGATTCCCAAAACAGCAAGCAGATCAATGGTTTCAATTTACTGCATTTGTTTACTTTTGTGCCGGAAAACCATCAAGTACAATGGATACTTTAGCACAGTACGATGCCGTAATGGCGAAATGTAAGGAGATTTTTTTGAAAAAAACGCGGGATTATGGTACCGCGTGGCGGATTCTGCGCCCAACCTCGCTAACGGATCAATTGTACATCAAGGCCAAACGAATCCGCAATCTGGAGGAAACCAAAACCCAAAAAATTGCTGATTCCATTGATTCTGAATACCAAGGCATCATCAATTACGCCATCATGGCGCTGATTCAACTGGAGCTAGACGAAGCTGCTGGACTAGAGTTGGAAGCAGGCAAGGTAGAAACCCTATACGATGCGCAGACCCAAATTATTCGGGACTTGTTGGCGCTCAAAAACCACGATTACGGAGAAGCCTGGCGCGATATGCGCATGAGCTCTTTTACGGATATGATTCTGATGAAGTTGTTGCGCATCAAACAAATCGAAGAAAATGAGGGTCAAACCTTGATTTCGGAAGGTTTGGATGCCAATTATCAGGATATTGTGAATTACGCGGTATTTGCATTGATTAAAAAAGTTGAGGAGGTTGAGAAGGTTTAGGAAGGTTTAGAACGGTCACTGAGCGAAGCCGAAGTGCCGATCTAAACCTTCCTAAACCTTCCTAAACCTTCTCAACCTTCTCAACTTAACAACCATGACCATTTTTACCCTTGTCCTTTACGTCGCCATTGTAGCGGCGCTGTTTACCGGGATCACCCAATTTGTCTTGAAAAAAGTGAACAATCTTTTGGTGAGCTTTTTGCAACACTTCTGTGGGGTGCTTTTTGTGTTTTCCGGCTTTGTTAAGGCCATTGACCCACTGGGTACTGCTTACAAAATGGAGCAGTATTTTGCCAAGTTTGAAAGCACTTTTGAAGGTACCTGGTTTTCATTTATTGCACCCATGTTTCCACTATTGACCAAATACGTCAATGGTTTTTCGGTGTTCATGATTGTATTTGAGATTCTTTTGGGTGTCATGTTGATCATTGGTTCCAGTCGTCGTTTTACGGCTTGGGCTTTTTTCCTGCTGGTGTTGTTTTTCACTTTCCTGACCGGGTTCACTTATTTGACCGGCTTTGTATCCCCTGAAGAGAATTTCTTCGCTTTCAGCAAATGGGGGGAATTTGTAGAAACCAACATGCAGGTAACCGATTGTGGTTGTTTTGGCGACTTTTTGAAATTGAAGCCCAAAGTTTCTTTCTTCAAAGACCTCTTACTGATGATTCCTGCGATCATTTTTATTGTGGGTTTCCGCAAGATGCACCAGTTGTTTACCATGCCAACGCGTAGCATTTTGAATGCAGCTACGATTGTGGGAATTACCCTGTACTGCTTCAATAACTACATTTGGGACATCCCTGCCATCAACTTCCGCCCTTTCAAACCAGGTGTAGATGTAGTGAAACAAAAGGAAGCAGAGGAAAAGGCTTTGCAGGAAGTAAAAATCCTGGCTTACCGCCTTACTGACAAAAAAACTGGCGAAGTCATTGAAGTTAAGTATGATCAATTTTTGAAAGAATTGGACAAATATCCCGGCGAGAAATACGAATTTGATCAGGTTAAATCCGAACCAGCCATTCCGATCACCAAAATCAATGATTTTGACCTGACCGGCCCCGATGGCAGTAGCGTAACGGAAGACTGGAAAGGCATCAAGGGCTATCACTTTATGATTGTGGCCTACAAACTCTACGGGGAGGAGTCTGGAACCAGAACGGAAACCGTGCAGGATACCATTTTCAAAATGGGAGCAGATTCTACCAAAGTGGTGGATTCTATCGCTACGCGTACCATCACCCACAAGTTGTATACCTGGGATGAACACTACGTGACCAAATGGAAAAAACTGGTTGATGAAATGACCAAGGCCAAAGAAGACGGCGCTATGGTGTATGCCATCACCAGCCCTTATGATCCGGCGATGATCGATGCGTTTAAGGAAAAAACCGGCTTCAACTTCCTGACGCTTCGCGCCGATGATATTTTGTTGAAGACGATTATTCGTTCCAATCCTGGGGTATTGTTGTTCAAGGATGGAACGATTGTGGAAGATTGGCACATTCGGAAATTCCCGAGCTTCGAAGAGGTGAAGGCGAAGTATATGAAATAAAATTGAATGGAATAAAAAAAGGGGTATGCAGATAGATTCTGTGTACCCCTTTTTTTATTCTATTCAATTTTATTTACGCACGCCCCGAACGATCAATCACCGTCGCACTCGCCTGTTGCGTTCCATAGATCACCACATCCTGAATATTGACATGGGATGGCTGGGTAGCCATGTAATAAATGGTGTTCGCCACATCCTGCGAAGTCAGCGGTTGGAAGTCATTGTAAATTTTGGCCCGATCCGCGTCTCCATCAAAACGTACCAGCGCAAACTCCGTTTCTTCCACATGGCCCGGGGCAATTTGACTTACCCGGATGTTGTATTTGTGTAAGTCCAGGCGCATGGTCCGGGTCAGCATATCAACTGCCGCTTTCGAAGCGCAATATACATTTCCCATTGGGTATGGCTCCTTGCCTGCGATGGAACCAATGTTGATGATATGACCGCTGTGTTGGGCCACCATCATCGGGCTGACGCAACGGGTGAGGTACAGCAGGCCTTTGATGTTGGTATCGATCATCTCTTCCCAATGCTCCAGCGAGCCATCCTGAATTTCGGACAAACCTTTCGCTTTGCCCGCGTTGTTGATCAACAGGTCGATGCTACGCCACTCTTCGGGCAAGTTCTGAATGTTTTCTGCTACACTGCCGTAGTTGCGCACGTCGAAGACCAGCCCCAATACTTCTGCTCCAGCTTCAATCAATTCGGATTTTACTGCCTCCAAACGATCTTCCCTGCGTCCAGTAAGGATCAAACGCCAGCCTGCCTGGGCAAAGGTGCGCGCAGTGGCAAGCCCAATTCCCGAAGTAGCTCCGGTAATCAGGGCCGTTTTGGCGGGGGGCATTTCAATGGGTTCCTCCACAATGGGCTCTTCCTCTACTGCCACTTCTTCAACCTGGGCCGCTTTGGCTTTTAACAATTCCTCCAAACGCAGGATGTTTTGCTTCAGGGCCTCGATGGTGTCGTGTTCGATGGAAAGCAGCGGTGAAAGTGCTGGAACACTGAGTTCTTCGGCTACTCCTGCAAGCTCTTCGAGTGCAACAGGTTCTTCTTCTGCAACGGGTTCCTCAATCGCAGCTGGAACTTCCTCCGCAATTTCTTCAACTACGGGCTCAGTAGAGATGCCTAATCCTCTGAATGCAATTTCATTTTCCGGTGTTTGCAACTCTGGATTATTCAGAATTGCCGCTTCGTAATATTCCAGGGCTTTTGCAGCATCACCAGCCGTGTGGTAGATCAAAGCCAGGTCATAATTGGCAAAAGGGTGTTTGCTTTGAATGTCTAGAGTTTTGAGAAACCACTCCTCTGCTTTGGCCGTTTTTCCCATCACATCGGCCAGGATAGAGGCATACTGGTAATGGGCGTCAGCATTGCCAGGGTTGCGCTTGGCCGCTTTTTTGAAACATTTGGCAGCATACTCCACCTCTTCCGGGAAATTGGCTTGCAACACGGTACCTAAGCGGTAATACACATCGGTGA
>JAAFHQ010000497.1 GCA_013298445.1 Chitinophagales bacterium
AAACTTTTGTGCGTTGCCTCACCATAACGGGGCAGCACAGTGCCAGGCGTCATCCAGCGTACATCGGGGCTGGAGGTTTCTGCAAAAAACGGTTGCCCCCAATGGTCGAAAGCGATGCCCCAGGGATTCGGAATCGCCAATTGGGCAATCCGATCCAGTTTGTGCAACTGTGGGCTATAGCGATAAAAGCCCCCATTGGTTGCTCTTACCGTGCCGTATGGCGTTTCAACATTGGTATGTAAAAAGACACCTTCACCGGAATAAATTGCTCCAGAAGGGTCTACACAAAAAGCGTGGCTATTGTGGTGGGTATCGTGGTCATCGTAGCCGCTCAGGAGAATTTCTACCTTGTCGGCTTTGTCGTCACCATTGGTATCGGTGTAGAGCTTGAGGTTGATGCCCTGGGAAACGTATACACCTTCGGTGGCAATTTCAAAACCCAGTGGGAGGTGTAGGCCATCAGCAAAAGTGGTTTGTTTGTCCGCCTTGCCGTCGTTGTTGGTGTCTTCCAGGATGATCAGTTTGTCGTTGGGTTTGGCGTCGCCGGGTTTGTAGTGGGGGTAGCTGGGCATGGTGGCCACCCAAAGCCGCCCCTTGTTGTCGAAAGACATTTGCACCGGGTTGGCCAGGTCGGTGAATTCTGCCTCGGAGGCAAAAAGTTCAATTTTGTACCCACTCGGCACTTTGAGTTTATCCAGCGCATCCTTGCCGTAGAGGTACTTCAGGCTGCCATTTTTTTCGGGGTTAAAATTGGTTTTGATTTCGGGTAAACTACGGGTGGTTTTGTCGGCAGCGGCTAGATCGGTTTTTTCTCCCTTTTGTGCCGCCAGCCAGATCGCCTTGTCGCGAATGGCCGTCATTTGGCGGATTTTTTCGATTTCAGCGGGGTAGTTATCGGGGCCAAAGGGGTCATATCTGCGGCCATACACGTGTACGCCGTTGGGAATTTTATAATCGTTGTGCCACATCCAGTTTTTTTCCATCACCATTTCACGGATCAGGTTGCGATTCGCTTCGGCTTTGGCGGGTGCGTTGCCAAAAATTTCATCACTCAATAGTTTGGCCAGTTTTTTATACCCGGCTTCGTTGAGTTGAGCGCCATCGATGGTCAATGGTTCAGCCGTGTTGCCGTACCATTGTTTGGAGGGGGTAAAGGCATCGACAAATTGCACCTTGTTTTGTTGAGCCACCGCCTTCATGGCATTGGTGTAAAGCAAGAGGTTTTTGTTCTCTTTTTCACCATTCGGCAAATCGTAAATCCCCGTTAAATCTTCAAAGGCAATGGGAGAAACGAGTGCCAATTGAGGAGCGGAGCTGCCGTTGTATTTTTGGCTAAGGGTATGTTTGATAAAAGCATCCAGCTCCTGCTTGTAATTTTCCAGGCCTGCTTCGCCTTGAAAAGACTCACTATAACCAAAAAAAGCGATGATGATGTCGGTATTGAGTTTGGTCAACCATTGATCCGGGCTATCGAAATGGCCCTCACTATCGGAGTTATTGGCGTACTCGGTTTGGAATTTTTCCGCACCTGGGAAAGCCCAGGGTGAAAAGCGGGAAGCGTGAGGCCTGAACCCGGGAGTTTCTCCAGGGTCACACATGTTGCGGATGAACAGGGATTTTTCAGGATAACGAACGTGCATTTCGGTTTCAAAAAGCCCGTAGTGCATCATTCTGGAGCCCAGGTTGCCGCCAATCAAGGCAATATGTGCATCTTGTTTGAGCTCAAGCGTAAGCGGTTGTTGGAATTGTAAAACGCTGAACAGCATAAAAACGAGCACAAAAATAGAATAGTAAGACTTGCGCTTGAAAGACATTGGTTGAATTGTTTAGGGTTGTGAAAAATGCAACTAAGGTTGAGATTTTAAATCATTTCACAATACCACGGTAAGGCACATTGATGTCAATTTTTCCCTTCCATTTTTTGGGCACTTTCAGGCCTAGTTCCCAGTGAATGGCGTTGATGATCAGGCGCTGAACGGATTCGACCTGAAAATCTTCGGGATGCCCAAGGGTAGTGGTGAAAATCTTTGCGCCATAGGAGTTGGTCCCGACATAGGCTACCGGATTGTCAATTGCTGCCTTGTCAGGATTGATGGATTTGCCCATCAGCAACCATTCGGAACCCTTCGTGGGGTAATCAGGCAAAAGACGATACAACCAGGAGCTTACCCTGAAATTTGGCGCAACCCCACGTAGAATTGGGTGCTTTTTAGCCGCGTCAATGACGGAAACCTCAGTGGTGCTTTCGTGCCCGTAGTGGGTGTGTCCGGCTTTGCCGCCCCAGCCCGGAGGCGCATTCAGCGCAAATTCTCCAAAAGCGTTCCAACGCGCGGAGGGGTGGTCTTTCGGGAAATTAAAGGCATGGGTGGTGGTGCGAAAACCCATCAAAGGCTTGGCTGACTTGAGGTAGTCTTCAATCAAGGCCAATTGCTCGGGGGGCAACTGCCGCCACCGCAGGTAGAAAATGGCCAGATCGGCATCTTTCAGGCTTTCCAGGCCGGGAATGTCTTTTTCAGCGTTTTGATTGGGATAAGCTTTTAATACTTTGGTCTGGATGCCATAATTTTTCTCCAGCTCAGCCGCAATCAAGGGCAGGGTCTGTTCACCACTGTATTCGTGGTCGCCCGTAACAAATACGACGAGAGGTTTTTTTTGTGCAAAAGAGTAAAAATTTGCAAGCAACAATAATAAGCAGAGAAGCCCCTTTTTCATGCGATGTTTTTTTCTGATAAGGCAAATTTTGTAAGCGCTTACAAAATAGAAAATCCATCAAATAAAACGTAGCTTCTGCATAGTATGACGCAAAAAATTACTTCTCGATTTGGCTTTTGAATAGGAAGCTCACTTGAAATGAAGCGTTCGACTTCCTATTCAAAACCCAAATCGGGAATTTAATTTTTCTGCGTTACATACAAAAAAAGTGCCTGATGAAGCTGCATCACCAGGCACTTTTTCAAGCAGAATATCTTCAAACTACTGCTTCCGCTCAATCAATGTAGGGAAGTTAGCCGAAGTATAATGCGAGAATTTTTTGTCACTAGTAAATTTAGGTTTGTACGACCGGGTAAAGGTGCCAAAGAAGGCGCGCAATTCTTCAGGTTTAAAATTGCGGGAATCTGGTTTGACAAAATAACCGATGTGCCGGATGCTACCATCTTCATTCCAAAACACGTGTAGAAAAACTTTCAAGCCGTTGATGTCAAATTTGACCGCTTCGGCATGCTCCTGAATGGCTTTGATGAACTCCAGCCAATTGTTCAAGGCTTTTCCTGTATCGTTACCCGAAATCACCAAAAGGTTTCGTGGATGTTCAACGCTCAATTTTTCGTAAGCAGCTTCATCTTGCCCCAAGAGGAAAACTACTGGTAGTTGTTGGTTTTGACCCCACACAAGGGCAGGTGCACAGGCTAAGGCCAATGCGAATAAAATAGTTGTTGGAATTAAGCGCATGCTCAAGGATTTATGATGAAATTAAAGTATATCCTACTTAAGTTAGGTCGACTTGTAGTGATTATGACGCAGAAGGAGCTAGTGAGATACATCCGATAATCAACGGCTTGCGTCGGAAAAAATTTCCATCTTGTGACTTTTTACTGCACCTTTGTATCTAAAGAATAGAATTTTTCGCCTCTACAAGGTACAAGTTCTATGCTATTGAAAGCAAAAGGAAAGCAAAAAATATGATCATCGACGTAATTTTTTTGATCGTTGCTGCGGCTGGATTTTGGTTCGGCTATTCCCGGGGGATCATTGAAACGGTGTTCAAATACGTTTCCATCCTTTTCGGGATCATGGCTTCTTTGCGCTTTTCGCCCATGATGACCAATTTCCTGCAAGACGTTTCGGGGTACCAAAACCCGCTGATGTTTCTGGCCGGGTTTTTACTCACCCTGTTTCTCACGATGTTTTTGCTGCGCACCGTGGGCCGAGGACTTGAGGGGGTACTACAAACCGTCAACATCAATTTTATCAACCAAATCATTGGGGGAGTAGTTTCTGCCGCTTTTTCAGTGTTAATTTACAGTTGCTTGTTGTGGTTTGTACTGGTTTCGGCTGCTACAACGAACGAAGCCGTGGCCGAATCCCGAACCTATCCTTATTTGAAAGATTACCCCAAAACGGTATGGGGCCTACTCAAGCAAGCCCAACCCATTATGCTCGATTTCTGGGATTACTCCGTAGATGTAATGGATGACATCCAGAACATGACCCAAAAAACGGAAACAGAGGACATTTACGACCTTGAAGATCAGGAGGATAGTGGCACAGTGGATGATAGTCCGTATAGTGACAATCAATAACTAAGAGCATTTCTAAAACCCTTTCCAGTCCAACACCACCCTTTTTCCAGTATTTGCAGCCTTAACGATGGCTTCAATGATTTTTAAATCAATCATACCTTCCTGTCCAGACGCTTCTGGCGTACGGCCATTGAGTACGTCCTGGGCAAAGGCGTCCAATTGGGCGATTTGTTGAAATTCCGGAGTTTGGAAATTGAGCTTACCCTCAAAGGTTTCGCCACTTGCACCCGTTGCATTGTAGGAAGGTTGCAGGCCATACCACTGGTAGCCCGAGGTGACGTGCAGCCGATCCACATACGAAGAATACGTCGTGGTGGAGTTTGAGACCGCGCCACCCGGAAACTCCATTTGGAACATCACCATTTCATAAATGTCTTTGAAGACCTTTTCGTCGCGCACAAAGCCTTGTGCTGTAACTGCAGTGGGCAACTCACCTACCGTGCGCCTTGCGCCCTGAATGCAGTAGACGCCCAAATCCATAATGGCACCGCCACCACCGAGGGCTTTGTTGAGCCGCCATACTTTGGGGTCGGCCATGGAGAACCCCAGGCTGCTTTCAATGGTTTTTACCGCCCCATGTACTTTCTGGGTGCCCAGGCGGCGGATTTCAAGGTGGTAAGGGTCGTAATACAGGCGGTAGCCAACGCCCAGTTGCACCTTGGCTGTTTTACACGCAGCAATCATTTGTTCACATTCCTTGACATTGAGGGCCATGGGCTTTTCACAAATGACGTGTTTGCCTGCCTTGGCCGCCCGAATGCTGAACTCGGCGTGCATGGAGTTG